>JAZOPW010000390.1:0-3688 GCA_045655785.1 Eubacteriales bacterium | reverse complement strand
GAACTCCGGAATGCTCTCGGAAATATACGGACGGTTGAAGTTCTGCATCAGGTGGATGCCCATGATCTCGGCACAGCCGATGGCGATGTCGGTATAACCGGCGAAGTCGCAATAGATCTGTACGGCGAAGAGCACGGTGGCAATGACAACACCGAGACCGGTGGCATTGGCGGCATCGTTGTAAACCGCGTTGACATAGGTTGCCAGAAGGTCAGCAACCACAACCTTTTTGAAGAAACCGATCAGCATCTTGCGCAGACCGTTGCGGGTGTTCTCCCAAGTGGGTCTGTGGCGCTCGTGCAGCTGAGGGATGAGGTTGTTGGGTCGCTCGATCGGGCCCGCAACCAGCTGCGGGAAGTAAACGACATACAGCGCGTAGAAGAAGAAGTTCGGCTCGGTCTTGACGTCGCCGCGATAAACGTCGATTACGTACGACAGCGTCTGGAAGGTATAGAAGGAAATACCGACCGGCAGGATCAGATCCAGATTGAAGGGATCGGCACCGATGCCGAAGGCCTTGAGTGCTTCCACCACGGAATCGGAGAGGAAGTTGAAATACTTATAGAAGAAGAGGATACCGAGACAGGTAACCAGCGTCAGCACCAAAAACAGCTTTTTGACGGCTTTGTTTTGTGTGCGCTCGATCAGCTTCGAGCTGACCCAGGATACTACGGTGGTAAAGACGATCAGATAGATCAGCTCTACGTTCCAGCTGATGTAGAAATAGTAGCTGGCCAACAGAAGCATGACCCAGCTCAGCTTTTTGGGAAGTGCGAAATACAAAAGGAGAACGATCGGGAAAAAGATCAGAAATCCGACTGAATTAAATACCATATCTTATTCCCTCCTTCATGCCAAACCGACAGCCAGGGTAAAGAGCAGCACGAGGAGAAGCTCCTCCATGCTGGCATCCACCGCAACCATCAATACAACCAAAGCCAGATGTGCCAGCACATCCAACACCAACCAGATCTTTTTGAAGCGCGTTTTGTCGTGCAGCAGGCGGAAGATAAAGGTCAGAGCCACCAAAGCCGCGATCGGGAGCGCATTCGCCAAAATTACGTCCATAAAAATACCTCGTGCCGCCAAGGGCGGTAAATGTCATTGTAAATCAAATATGCCTCGTTACTTGTCCAACTGTGCCAGAATGTCCTTCGCCAACCAGCGCGTACGAAGCTGACTGCCGACGGTATTCAGATGGTAGGTCGAGTTGTAGAAGTACTTGTAGTCCATCACATAGGTTCCGGGATCGGAAATGACCGTTCCGTGAATGTTCTTGATGACCGCATTCTTATACTCCGTTTGCCGTGCGATTCCCTGCGATGCCTTGTTCAGATTGATGTTCATCGTACAGCAGAAGGTGATATAAACCTTGCCGCCCGCCGCCGCGATGTTATCGAACTCGCGGTTGAGGTTGGCAACATAGCTCTGGGGCAGATAGGAGGGATCCATATTCAAGGATCCTGCCCCGCCTGCCGCCAGAAGATTGTTGATGGTGCCTTGAATGGGGCCGGAGCCGATCTTTTCCTTGATATAGTCACCGTATTTGTTGACCGTTTCCGAGGAATAATGCTCGTACGTTCTCGGGGTCATGGTGTAGCGGGAGCCGTTGAAGGAGTTGAACGAGGAGAAGACATTCTTGTAGTTGCGCAGATCGACATGAATGCGCAAATACTACGGCACGGCGAAAAATCAGGATGATTTGGTTTCGACCGGCAGCATCGGCTTGATCAAGGCCGTCGATTCCTTTCACATTGATAAAGGCGCGAGATTTTCCACCTATGCGGCCAAATGCATTCAGAAGGTACCCCCCTCGTGATTCATATGATCCGCAGTCTTTGCTGCCTTTTTTTCATGTTTTTAGTCCTCGCTTTCAATAACAAATATGTTTTTACCCGGCAAAAGCCGTTTGCCTTTGAAATAGGCTTTGATGCTTGGCGGTATATCCACAGTATAAATAAATTTGCCGTCATTGAAATTCCATTCGATACCGACCATTCCTTTTACCGTTTGCATACGACCCTTGACAAAGCCGATCTCTTTTATAAAGCAAGGGGTCAGTTCCACCTCATCAAATGCAGGATGGGCTTCGGTCGGAGCAATTCCCAAAAGAGATCTATAAAACCACGCGATAACACCAGAAAACATATGGTGATTGTGCGAGCCCACGTCCTTTTCGTCCCATCGCTCCCAAAGCGTTGTCGCCCCTGCATCATACCAAGATTTATAACCCGGGTCACTTTCGGTGATCATCCTGTACGCAAGATCCGCCCGTCCTGCCCCGGACAGCGCATCATAAAGATACTGGATACCAACCATTCCACTGGTGATTCGAAACTCATCGCGCCAAACCACCTCAACGATCTGCTCCTTCAGGGTACTTTCATATTCACCGTATTCAAGTGCAAGCATCAAAGCCACAGCACTTTGCTCGTTTATCACACACCTGCCGCAGGCATCAATATATTTTTGCGCGAATTCTGTCTTCTTTTGATTGAATTTTTTCTTTATTTCACTTCCGTTTTTTGCAATCTCATAAGCGATCGCACTTATTTTCAAGGCCTTGAGCAGATAAAATTCCGTAATAAATTCTTTGGGTATGAGTGTGCCATTGTTTGCGCCCATCCAATCTCCAAGGTCAAACGGATTGCCCACATTGATTCTTCCTTCAAGATATCTTATATATTTTTCAAAATACGGAATGGCATCCACAAGCATTTTCGCGTTGCCCGTGTAAAGATAAATGCGGTAAGGAAGCTCGTAAAGCAAGCAATCGCACACCGGACCGTAGTTAAAGCCCCAATCGGGAGACGGTATAATTCCGGGGAGAGCGCCGTCTTCACGCATGCTTGACTTCAAGTCCTCAAACCATTTTTCATAGAGCGGAATTATATCAAAATTTATCAGGGTCTGCTCAACCGAGGCTTGCGCATCGTTAGCCCAGCCGAGCTTTTCGCGCGTCGGGCAATCGGTAAGCGACCAGAACATATTCGAATAGGTTGACCGAAGTCCGGCATTATATATGTAATTCAAAACATCGTTACCGGAGCTAAATTCCGAGATCCGAGCAACGTACTGATGAACGAAATGCGCGCAAAGTTCAAGAACCTCTGCCTCCGCTCCCTCAACAAGCACGTATCGAAAGCCGTGGTATGTAAAATGCGGCTTGAAATGATCGAGGCCGCCCGAGGCGATTATCTTGTCGCACATAAAGGGCGATTCGGCATAAAAATATTTTTTATCCATTTCGTTGTGCTTGGGCCGGCCTTCGGTGTCAAGCTCCTCGGCATAAAGAAAGCTTATCTCCTTGCCGCGCTCAGCTGTGAGAGTGACCTCAATATATCCCGACAGCGTCACACCAAAATCAGCCATATATCCGCGCTCGGTCTTTTCAAGTTTAACAGGCAAAATTTTTTCACATTCACGGACAGGCTGACAGCTTATAGGACGAAGATCCGCGTCAATTGGTGACTCTGATTCAATGGCACCTTGCCAATCCGAATCGTCATAATCGGCAAAAAGCCAAGAATCGTCCAGCTTTCGGAAGTCAAAATACTCGCCGCTGCGCAGATGGTTGTATATTATCGGCGAACGCTCACGGGAGCATTTCCAGCTTTTATTGCTGACCGCCACGGTCTCGCCATCAACCGCAAGGCTGACAAGAAGCTGAGGCTCATCACGCCACGGC
>JAZOPW010000389.1:0-3582 GCA_045655785.1 Eubacteriales bacterium | reverse complement strand
AAAAACATCATGAAAGCAAAGAAGATTCTATCCCTTGTACTTGCACTTGTTCTGACTCTCGGAGCCCTTGCTCTGACGTCCTGTGACAAAAAAGAAGACGACGGCAAATATACCGTTGGTATTTGTCAGCTTGTAACGCACCCCGCTCTTGATGCCGCAACGCAGGGCTTTATGGATGAGTTGAAGAAGGAATTTGGCGACAACATCGAGTTTTTGAATAAGAATGCAAACAATGATACTACGGTATGCACCACCATCGTGACCGACTTTGTAAGCAAAAAGGTCGATCTGATCATGGCAAACGCAACCCCCGCACTCACTGCCGCTGTCAACGGAACCGCGAACATTCCTGTTCTCGGCACGTCCATTACCGAATATGGCACGGCTCTCGGCATCGATGATTTTAACGGTGTGGTTGGCTCGAACGTATCGGGAACCAGCGATCTGGCACCGCTTGATCAGCAGGCAGAAATGATTCTGGATCTGTATCCCAACGTAGAAAAGGTTGCGCTCCTGTACTCCAGCTCCGAGCCCAATTCCAAGTATCAGGTGAAGGTGATCAAGGAGCTTCTTGAAAAAGAGGGTGTTACCTGTATTGACAAGAGCTTTGCCGATTCCAATGACGTAACCATCGTTGCGGCTGCCGCTGCAAGCGAGGCTGATCTGATCTATATTCCCACCGATAACACAGCGGCTGAATGTGCGGCTGCGATCAACGGTGTGATCGGTGACACCCCCGTGATTGCAGGCGAGGAGAACATCTGCGCAGGCTGCGGCGTGGCAACCTTGACGATCGATTACTACGATCTCGGTGTGGCTACCGCAAAGATGGCGATTAAGGTGCTGAAGGGCGAGGAAAAGATTGAGGAGATGGAGATCGAATACGCCGCTGAATTTACCAAGAAATACAACGCAGAAAAGTGCGCACAGCTTGGTGTTGACGTAGAAGCACTGAAAGCCAAGGGATACGTTGCAATCGAAGCCAAATAAAGACGATATATCGCTTTGCCTGTGGGATTTCTTCAGGCATACACGGCTTATTCAATTATTAAATATAATAGTCCAAGGGGAAACTAATGATATGGAGCGTTTTGGGTGGTGGTACCAAAACGCTTGCGGGAGCTATTGCTTGTGAAAAGAGATAAATCAAGCTTTTTAGTAGCTATCTATGGACAGAACATCACACTTCATTATTTTTGTTAGAAAGCTTTTTTTAAAAGCTTTTGGGGGTGTTGGACCTTTTTCTCGAAAAGGGTCCAACAAAAAACAAAAATTTTTTGATAACAAAGCCTTATCATTTTTTACTTTGAAAGGAAATCTGTAAAATGGACATCTTACAATGGCTAGGTACGCTTCCTGGAGCCGCTTCACAGGGCTTGATATGGGGCGTGATGGCTATAGGACTTTATATCACGTTTAAAATATTGGACGTTGCCGATCTGACCGTAGACGGCTCGATCTGTACAGGCGCGGCGGTTTGCGTCGTGCTGGTCACCAAGGGCGTCAATATTTGGCTTGCCATGCTTGCCGCTTTTGTGGCGGGCGTCCTTTCGGGACTTGTAACGGGTCTGTTTCACACGGCATTGGGGATTCCTGTGATTCTGGCAGGTATTCTGACGCAGTTGATGCTGTGGTCGGTCAACCTGTTGGTGCTGGGCGGCTCCAACATAGCACTTACCCGCTTGAAATATGCCGATAAGGTGCTTTTCACCAATGACACCGCGCCCGAAAATGCGCAGATTTATATCACGCTTGGCATCTTGCTTGCCATTTCTGCCGTGATCATTCTGATCCTGTATTGGTTCTTTGGCACCGAGTTGGGCATTTCTCTGCGCTCCACGGGATGTAATCTTGAAATGAGCCGTGCGCAGGGCATCAACACGAGCTTTGCAAAGGTATTCGGACTTGCGCTTTCCAACGGCATCGTTGCCTTTTCGGGTGCGCTTTTGGCACAGCAGCAGGCAGGTGCGAATATCAATATGGGTAAGGGTGCGATCGTGATCGGGCTTGCGGCTATCATTGTGGGAGAGGCACTTCTTTCCAAGCCGACCGCCAACTTTGCCGTGCGGCTGCTCTTTGTTGTGGTCGGTGCGATCATTTATTGGTTTGTCTATCAGACCGTTATCTTCTTGGGACTGCCCAGCGAGCTGCTTAGGATGCTTTCGGCACTTGTGGTGGCGATCTTCCTCGGTGCGCCCTATTTGAAGAAACAACTCTTTTCCAAGAAGAAAGGAGCGAAAAAGCATGCTTGAACTTAAAAATATCAGTAAGACCTTTAACGAGGGTACCGTAAATGAAAAAAGAGTGTTCAGCGATCTTTCTCTGACACTCAATGACGGTGATTTTGTAACCGTGATCGGCGGAAACGGCGCGGGAAAATCCACGATGCTCAACCTGGTTGCTGGGGCATATGCGGTTGACTCCGGAACGATCTGTATTGACGGTGAGGACGTAACTGCTCTTCCCGAACACAAGCGTGCCAAATATCTTGGCAGAGTATTTCAGGATCCCCGAATGGGAACTGCATCGGATATGTGGGTAGAGGAGAACATGTCGATTGCCGACAGCCGCGGACACACGCGCGGCTTGCGTTGGGCGATCACAGGGAAGGATCGGGAGCGTTACCGTGAACAGCTGAAAATGCTGGATCTTGGCTTGGAGAACCGTCTGTCTACTAAAATGGGTCTCTTGTCGGGCGGACAGCGTCAAGCGGTCACGCTTTTGATGGCAACCATGAAAAAGCCAAAGATCCTGTTGCTTGATGAGCATACTGCGGCTCTTGACCCCAAAACGGCGGCAAAGGTTTTGAAGCTGACCGATCAGCTGGTCTCCGAAAATAAATTGACCGCCCTGATGGTTACGCACAATATGCGAGACGCCATCGCGCACGGAAACCGTTTGATCATGATGCATAACGGACACATTATCCTCGATATCAGTGGGGAAGAGAAAAAGAAGCTGACCGTTGAGATCCTTCTGGAAAAATTCTCACAAACCAGCGGCAGCGAATTCTCCAACGACCGCGCTTTGTTGAATTAGTGAATCATAATTTTTTTGCGGGGGAAGGGAAAACTTTTGAAAAAGTTTTCCCTTCTCTTATATCACATTGTATGGACACAAACAAAAGTTGAGTATTTGCGGTTCTGCTTGCAGAATGCGGGTGTTCAGCCCGCAAGCAAATACCCCATAGCGACCACTCTTTGTTAACACTTACTTCATGGTCGCGTTGGTCCCGCACCCCCATCCCTTTCAAAACTTTTTAAACAATTGTTATAGCTGTGTTTTGTACTTCTGTGCGCTAAAGGGATTCATCTCTACAAATATGTGCGAGCAAAACAGCAAATACTTAACTTTTGGTTTGGTAGAAGAAGTAACCCACCATGGGAGAAACATTTTTTTCAAAAGCCGTGGAAAAAACTATCGTTTGGAGCATTTTGGGTAGTGGTCCCAAAATGCTAGCGGAGCTATTGCAAATCTAAAGCGCACAGACGTTCCCAATTTAGTAAAAAACTTCTTTTGGGAAAAGTTTTGAAAGGGTGTGGGGAAACTTTTTCAAAAGTTTCCCCACAAAAATATATCACT
>JAZOPW010000388.1:0-2683 GCA_045655785.1 Eubacteriales bacterium | reverse complement strand
TTTATGGTAAACGAGAGAAGCAAAAATTATCTTGGAACCGTGGAGGATGGACTGACCAAGAGAGGGGAGCAGGTTATAGGACATACTCCCATGGGTCGTTTTGGCGAGTCAAGAGATCTTGTCGGGTGTGTCAAGTGGCTTCTGAACGACGAGGCGGCAGGCTTCGTTACCGGAACAACTATCCCCGTTGTCGGCGGATTCCTCACCTTATCGGGTGTCTAAGCGGGGTAGAAATATGATACTTTCCGATTATTTCCGCTCTGAGCACGATACGGCTTGGGATTTTGCTATTGCTTCGGGTGTTCGTCACGGTGTTATCCGTCTTCCCGATGACGGACAGTTTGACTATGCCGACAAATCTCATTGGGATGCTCTTGTCAAAAGGTTTACCGATTTTGGTGTAACGCCGGTTGCTATCGAGCCTATGCCTAACGAGCTTCACGATCACATTAAGGCGGGCGACTCCCTTCGTGACGAGAGCATCGAAAAGGTAATTTCTATGTTCCCGAATATGAGAGCGCACGGAATTGACACCATCTGTTTTAACTGGATGGCGCATATCGGCTGGCTCCGTACGAGCTCTGATTTTCCTGAACGCGGTGGCGCACGGGTTACCGAGTTCAATATGGCAGACTTTAAGCCCACAGGAGCAAAAATTACCGCAGACGAGCTTTGGGCGAACTATGAATACTTCGTTCGTGCCGTTGTTCCCGAGGCGGAGAAGTACGGTATCAAGCTTGGACTTCATCCCGACGATCCGCCTGTTCCGCGTCTTGGTGACGTTGAGCGTATTATGATAAGCAAGGAAAATATTAAAAAGGCGGTTTACGGTATAGTCAAGAGTGAGAGCCTCGGTATCACAATGTGTCAGGCAAATTATTTCGTTATGGGTGAGGACCTTGAGAAAACTATCGAGGAATTTGCTGATCGTATCTTTATGGTGCATTTCCGCAATACCAAGGGAACACCCAACCATTTCCGTGAGACGTATCACGATAACGGTGATATAGATATGGCAAGGATAATGAAGGCCTATGTGAGAAACGGAGTAAACGTGCCGATAAGAGTTGACCACGTCCCCACCATGGCAGGAGAAGTATCCACCTTGCCCGGCTATGATGCAATGGGCAGACTGTTTGCCATAGGATATTTGAAAGGAATTTTAGATGCAATAGAAAGGAAATAAATTATGATCAAGATCGAAAACAAAATTGTAAAGAAGCAACCAAAGTTCTGGAACCATGCGCTGTTTCATCCCACCGACGCGGTAGAAGACCCTTGGGGCAAGCGGATTCTTGACCGCATGGCGGCAGACGGTGCGATCAAAACCATCCGTATTTACTCTATGTTTGAGGATATTGTCTATATCGGGGAGAATGGTGAGCTGTGCTACGATTTCCGCATGAGTGATCTACGCCTCGACTACCTTTTGGAAAAGGGCTACGATCTTCTGATTGCCTACGGCGGTATGCCTGATTGCATTGCCGCCTCCAACGAGAACAAAACCAGTGTTTCAAAAAATAAAACGCGCTACAAGGGCAAGATGTGGAACTCTGCTCCGCCTAAGGATTATGCGATATGGGAAGAAATCTGTTATGAATACACAAAGCATAACGTAGAGAGATACGGCATTGAGACAGTTTCAAAATGGCGATGCCAATGCTTTAACGAGCCGGATATTCGCCCCTTTTTCCTTTCCGAGTATCTAACAAGTGCGGAAAACTCGATTGCATATCGCTTACCCGCCTACTGCAAGATGTATGCAGCATTTGAGCGTGGCATTCGCCGCGTATCTGAGCAGATTTTAATCGGAGGTCCTGCGCTGGCGGGGTGTTGCGTTTTTCTGGGAGGATTTCTCGACTATGTAAAGGAAAACAATCTCAAGCTTGATTTTATTTCGGTGCATAATTACGGCACTACACCCAGCCGTCTGAATGAGGGGACTCTGCCTATCAGCGTGACCAATAATATCAAAAAGCATGAGGCGTACGTCAATACCGTCATTGATCACGGCTTTGGCGATGTCCCGCTTTTGGTTGATGAATGGGGCTATTCATCGGGTGGCTTCAAGAACGTCGAGGACTGTCCCGCGCTCATCGGGCGCGAGACTGAGCTGTTTTCCGCATATTTTGCAAAGCTTATACAGCAGTTTGCGTATTCCGACTTCAAGCTCGATATGCTTATGATCTGCCTATCCGGACAACATGAGATGGTTACGGATTTCTCCGGTTTCCGCAATTTCTTTACGCTCAACTTTATTGCGAAGCCGATCTATAGCGCTCACCTTTTATCATCTATGCTTGAGGAAAATCTTCTTGCTGCCGAATGTGGAGAAAACATATTTGTATTGCCTACCAAAAACGAAAACGGCGATTTTTCTGTTATGGTCTCTTATTCCTCTGAGTATTTCGAGGACGATCTTCCCGACGTGGACGAAAAGGTTGTATTTGCTGACGATATTTCGGACAAGACCGTTACGGTCTATTGCATCGACAAAAACAATAACAACCCCTACCGTATGTGGGAGCGCGCAGGTTGCTCCGAAATGACTGAGGAGCTGCTGAAGGCTCAGCGCGAGGAGGGAAGACTGAAGCCAACAAGAGTTCAAAAGGGAAGCGAACCTCTCACATTGAAGCTGACTAACAACTGTACGTAAATAATAACTGTTAAAAAATAAAGGATA
>JAZOPW010000387.1:0-6760 GCA_045655785.1 Eubacteriales bacterium | reverse complement strand
CGTTGCCATCGGGTCCAGCGTGCCTGTGTGTCCCACACGGCGTGTGCCGAAAAGCCGACGCATTTTATTGACAATATCATGTGAGGTAACGCCTTGATGCTTTGCAACGATCAAAACACCCGATGGCTCCTGTAAATTGAGTTGTTGCTTCATTTGAGAATCAGATCCTTTAATTTTCTTTTCGGAACAAAGTGGATACCGTTTTCGCGGTAGTAGGTTACAGATCCGTTTTCCTTCGGCTCGGTCAAAGAGACTTTTTCATCGGGCTTCCCCAGAGCCAAAACCAACAAGGGAAGAATATGAGAGGGAAGTGTCAACGCGGCAGAAACCTTTTCGGGAGAGAAGGAGCCGATCATGCATCCACCAAAGCCTGCTTCTGTTGCGGCAAGCATGATGGTTTGTGCGCAGATCCCAAGGTCACGCTGGAATGATTCTGCATTTTCACGAAGCTGTTTGTCGGCACAGATCACAATATAAGCCGTTGGCGCGTGTCCTTGTGGCGGAAGCTTGACGTCCTTCAGGCTCGCCGCCCATCCTGTGCAGGACAATATACGGTCACATTCTGCGGAATCGGTGACAGGTCGAAATTTTAGCACCTGCAGATTCATGCTGGATGGCGTCAGACGTGCGCAGTCAATAAACTCAACCAGTGCTTCATAAGGGATTTTTACCGATTCGTCAAAGCTGCGGTAGCTACGCGATTGATATAACAGAGCCTTTAACATGCTTTCTCCTCAATTCATTAAAATCTGACCCATGCAGAATAAATGACCTGACCCTTTTCCGAAAAGTTCCGCTCATATTCCGTCATGATGTTTTCTTTGGCTTTCTCTGAGCGGTGCAGGTCTCTTGTTTGCCATTCAACCGTTAATCCGCAGAGGGCAAATTGCTCCAAACTGAAATCAAAGAGTGCTTCATTATCGGTTTTCAATCGCAAAAGACCACCGGGACGCAAAACGGTTCGGTAAAGATCCAGGAAGCCTTGATGAGTCAAACGACGCTTCGCATAACCCTTTTTCGGCCAAGGATCGCTGAAATTCAGATACAGACAGTCAACAGAGTGCGGAACAAACTGTTCTGTCAAATCGCGTGCATCGTCGATGATAAAGCGCAGGTTGTCGGGACGGGAATCCTTTGCTTTCATTGCTTTTTCCAGAGCAAGACAGGCAACGTCCGCAACGCGCTCCATTGCAATAAAGTTATATTCGGGGTGCTTTGCCGCCATACCTACAGCAAAGTCGCCCTTTCCGCATCCAATTTCCAAATGGATCGGACGCGAAACCGAAAAATATACAGAAGGGTCAACGGCAACAGGCTCCGACGTATCGATCAAAATCTCCGCGCATGCCGCGATCCGCTCCGCGCCGTGCTTTTTCTTTCTCATTCTCATAGTGAAAACAATCCCTTTCGATGGATTCTTTTGTTTTTTTATCCATCATATTATAACAGAAAATTCGCAATATTGCAATGGATTTTGCACAAAAAGAGTTGAAAAAGATAGAAAGCCTTTATTTTTTTCCTTCCAAAGCATCTCTCAGCTTCAAAAGTGCGCTTTTTTCAATTCTTGACACATACGAACGCGAAATCTGGAGAGCATTTGCAATTTCTCTCTGTGTTTGTGCCTTGATTCCACCGATGCCGTAGCGCATCATGATGATCTGTCTTTCGCGCGGTGTCAGCGCGACATCCATATAGTACAGCATTTTTCCTGTCAGCATTTTTTTGTCGATCTCCTCGGCAATATCCTCCTCACTGCAGATGACGTCAATGTATGTCAGCGGATTCCCGTCGCGATCGATGTCGATCGTTTCATTGATGGAGACCTCACAGGATTGCTTTTTCTGGGCGCGGAAATACATCAGTATCTCATTTTGAATACATTTTGCTCCGTAGGTTGCAAATTTTGTACCGTTATGGACGCTGAAGGTATCGACCGCCTTTACAAGCCCGATCGTTCCGATCGAAACCAGGTCCTCTGAATTTCGTGCCGTAGAATAGTACTTTCGCACAATGTGTGATACCAATCGCAGATTGTGCAAAATCAGCCTTTGCCGAGCCTCCTCATCCCCCTTTTCCGCCTTCAGGAAGCAATCATATTCCTCATCCTGGGGAAGAGGAGGCGGGAAGTTTTGAGGCGTCCCCACTCCAAGAATCAGATGTAATATTCGTGTTAATAACGCAAATAAAGTAATCAGCATATTCATCACCCTGTCTTCTGTAGGAGAACGCCCTTTCTTTCGGATTTGAATTTCTCGCTTGTTCAATATATGACTGCAGATCACTTTTTTTGCTTGTACGAATTTTTTTGTCAAGGAGCAGATAGACGTACTGTAAGGTGCAATCAATCTTTCTCCTTTTTTTGCCTTGACAGAAAGGGGGAAAATGTGATATACTATTGATATATTTTGGTTTCACTGCCCACGAAAGGAATCCCTGTTATGTTTATGCACAAGATCCATGGAAATGCCATAGTCGGCCAAAGCGGAGGTCCTACATCTGCGATCAATGCCACACTTTCGGGTGTGATACGCGGGGTCAAGGAAGGTGTACACGACGGCTTGATTGACAGTCTTTATGGAATGCGACATGGAATAGAGGGATTGGTGCGCGAGGAAATCATTGATCTTGGTGCGTATTTTGACACCGAGGACAAGCTTGCACTCCTGGAGCAAACACCTGCGGCTTTTCTCGGCTCTTGTCGTAAAAAATTGCCCCCAATAGGCGATGACCAATCGTATTATGAGCATTTGATCTCGGTTTTCCGTAAATATAATATTCGATTTTTCTTTTATATCGGTGGGAATGATTCCATGGATACCGTCGCAAAGCTCTCCGAGTATATACGGACACATGACTATGAGATGGTTGTTTTGGGAATTCCGAAAACAATCGATAACGATTTGATCGAGACCGACCATACCCCCGGATTCGGTTCCGCCGCAAAATACGTTGCGGTGACGGTACAGGAGATCATTCGCGATTGCGCGGTGTATTTCAATCCTGCCGTAACGGTAGTCGAGATCATGGGGCGCGATGCGGGATGGTTGACAGCGGCATCGGCAGTCGGACGTCTAGTAAACGGTGTGGAGCCCGATTTGGTGTATCTGCCAGAACGCACCTTTGATATGCAAGCATTTTTAACCGACCTGTCTGCCGTTATGAAACGGCGCCCGCAGGTGGTGGTCGCGGTCTCCGAGGGAATCCGATATGCAAACGGACAGTATGTGGCGGATGACATTCAGTCCAAGAAAAAGGACGCATTTGGACATGCCTATCTTGCGGGAAGCGGCAGAGTATTGGAATCGGCGATCCGTCAAGCTTTTGGTTGTAAGGTGCGTGCGGTGGAGTTGAGTCTTCCGCAACGGTGCGCGGCACATCTTGCCTCATTCACGGATATTCAGGAATCGGTATGTATCGGACGGGAAGCCGTTCGCGCGGCAGGAAAAAAGATTACAGGCTGTACAATGATTTTTCAAAGGCATTCAAGTGATCCGTACCGAATCTCGATCGGTTATGTAGATGTTGCACGCGTGGCAAACCGAGTCAGGACCGTTGATGACCGATTGATCAACACGGTAGGAAACCACGTAACCGATGAATGCTGTCAATATATTTTACCTTTGATTGCAGGTGAACCCAAGCTTCAATATGAAAAAGGGTTGCCAAAGCATCTCATTTTATAATAAGGAGTGTGTATGATGAAAATCGCAGTGATTACAGGAGCCTCTTCCGGAATGGGACGTGAATTCGTTCTGCAGCTGGAGCGGGAACAAAAATTTGATGAAATTTGGGTGATCGCGCGCCGTATGGAACGGCTTGAAGCCCTGAAAAACGAGCTTCAAACACCGATTCGTCCCATTTCTCTCGATTTGACAAAGGAAGAAAGCATCGAAGCCTACCGTAAATTGCTGGAGGAAGAACAGCCCGAGGTGTCGGTTCTTGTAAACGCGAGTGGTTTTGGTCGCTTTGGTGCGTTTGCCGATACCGATCTTGATGCAATGTACCGTATGATCGATCTGAACACAAAAGCATACGTAGGTATGACCTATGCAACGCTTCCATATTTGAAAAAGGGAAGTGAGGTCTACCAATTGGATTCGCTGTCCTCCTTCCAGCCTGTTCCGTACATCTGCGTCTACGGTGCCACAAAGGCATTTGTGTTGAGCTTCAGCCGCGCGCTGAACGTTGAATTGAAGCACAGAGGAATCCGCATGATGGCGGTTTGCCCCGGATGGGTAAAAACCGAGTTCTTTGACCATGCGGTAACAGACGATACGATCAAATATTACAACAAGTTTTTCACCCCCGAGGAGGTGATTACACGCGCCTTGAAGGATATGAAGCGCGGCAAGGATGTTTCGGTCTGCGGTTTCTCGGTTCGTGCGCAGGTCTTCCTCACAAAGCTCTTGCCCCACAAGCTTATTATGAAAATTTGGTGTAAGCAACAGAAAAAGTAATTGAGGTAAGCTTTTCTGTTCTAAAAAAAACACCTTCTTCGTAGATTGTAACAGTAAAACGAAGGAGGTGAATGAATGAAAAGGGTCATGATTGTAATGGGAACTAGACCCGAGGCGATCAAGCTTTGTCCCTTGGTACGTGAATTACGGCGGCGAAAAGCCTTTGAGACCCTTGTCTGCTCAACCGGTCAGCATCGGGAAATGTTGGATCGGGTGCTGTCTGCTTTTTCGGTGATACCCGACTTTAACCTTGCGGTGATGAGAAAAGAACAGACCCTGTCTGAAACGGTAGGACGAATTCTTTTGAAGACAGACGAGCTGCTGACTCTCAAAAAGCCGGATCTGGTGCTTGTACAGGGCGATACCGCTACGGCGTATGCCGCATCTGCCGCCGCTTTTTACCGTCATATTCCAATCGGTCATGTAGAGGCAGGCTTGCGAACCTACCATATGCAAGCACCCTTTCCGGAGGAATATCACAGACAGGCGATTTCCTTGATTGCCGATTATCATTTTGCGCCGACCCTGCATGCAAAACAAAATCTAATACGCGAGGGAAAGCCCGAAGCATCGATCCATGTAACAGGCAACACGGTGGTTGACGCAATGAGATTGACGTTGGGAGAAAAGAATCCACCCATCAAATGGAATTTTCCCGCCGATAAACGGATCCTTGTTTTTACCGCGCACCGTAGAGAAAGTATCGGACCGCCCCTGTACGGTATGCTGCGTGCCTTACGCAAAATTGTAACCGAGCATGCCGATGTCTTGGCTTTTTTTCCGGTTCATCAAAATCCGGAGGTGAGACGTGCGGCAATTGAAGTCTTAAAGGGGGCTCCGCGGATACGAATTATCGATCCGTTGGACATTGTCAGCTTTCATCATCTTCTATCAAACGCCTACCTGATCCTGACTGATAGCGGTGGGATACAGGAAGAAGCGGTCTCGCTTGGAATTCCGACACTTGTCATGCGGTATTCCTCCGAGCGAACGGAGGGCTTGCGGGCAGGGGTGCTAAAATTGGTGGGGAGCGGAGAAGCGGGCATCGTGGAAGCGGCGAATCGCCTGTTAAAGTTCGATTCGGAAGAGTATCTTGCGATGAAAAAGCCTTCTGCGGTGTTTGGTGACGGAAATGCGTGCAAGAGAATTGCCGACATTTTGGAGCGGATGGATTGAGTATATATTACGGATAAAATCAAAGAGGTGAAAAAATTGAATTTGATGCATTTAAAATACGCGGTTGAGGTTGCAAAAACAAAATCGATCAGCAAGGCGGCAGAGAATCTTTATATGGGACAGCCGAATTTGAGCCGTGCGGTAAAGGAATTGGAGGATTCCTTGGGGATCACTATTTTTTCCCGTACCTCAAAGGGCATTTCTGTCACTCCCGACGGTGAAGAGTTTCTGCAGTATGCAAAGCGTATTTTGGCACAGGTCGATCAGGTAGAGGAAATCTATCGCAACGGAAGGGTACATAAACAAAAGCTGTCGGTTTGTGTCCCTCGATCCAGCTATATTTCCACCGCGCTTGCGGAATTTGCAAAGGGGATCTCCTTGGATTCTCCTGCCGAGATCTTTTATAAGGAGACCAACTCCAGCCGTACGATCAACAACGTTTTGAAAGAGGAATACAATCTGGGTATCGTTCGCTTTCAGACAGCGTTTGAGCGATACTACCAAACGATGTTTGAGGAAAAAAATCTGGAGCATGAAATGCTGACCGAGTTTTCTTACGTGCTGTTGGTTTCCAAAAGCTCACCGCTTGCAGAAAAAGAGAACGTCGAGCTGCAGGAGCTTGCCAATTATATTGAGATCACGCACGGAGACCCTTATGTTCCGTCACTTCCGATGATCGATGTCAAAAAAGCCGAGCTTTCGGAGTACGTGGATAAACGGATATTTGTGTTTGAGCGAGGAAGTCAATTTGAACTCTTGGAAAAGCTTCCGTCCTCCTTTATGTGGGTTTCTCCCGTTCCCGAGGATACCTTGAAAAAGTATAATCTTGTGGAGCTTTCCTGTAAGGCAAGTGCAAAGGTGTATAAGGACGTATTGATCTACCGAAAGGGATACCGCTTGACAGAGCTTGACAGACGCTTTATCGATGAGGTCTCGAAATCGAAGATTTCTCACAGATAAAGAAATATTCAAAAGGGTGTCGCAATGCAACATTTGCGACACCCTTTGTATGGATTTTAATGCTTTTTTGTTTTATTCGCCAACGGATTTTGCTCCATTGCCTTTTCCATATCCTGATTGCTGATGTGGGTATAGATCTGTGTTGTGTTGAGCTGCTCGTGTCCGAG
>JAZOPW010000386.1:0-2091 GCA_045655785.1 Eubacteriales bacterium | reverse complement strand
CTCGGGACAGCGCGAGCTGCTTGAGGCGATCGCGGGACTTTACCACATTGACGAGGGCAAAATCGTTTATCACAACCCCGAAACCGACGCAGAGGAAAATCTGCGTGACAAGACGCCACTGCAGATATCCGAGCTTGGCGTTCGCCTTTCTTTTGTGCCCGAGGACCGTCTCGGCATGGGATTGGTCGGCAACATGGATATCGTTGACAACGTAATGCTCCGAAGCTACAAGCGCGGAAGATCCATGTTCCTGAATCGCAAGGATCCTCACGATCTTGCAATGGAGCTGATCGAGGAGCTTCACATCCTGACTCCCGACGAGCACACACCCGTGCGCCGTCTGTCGGGCGGTAATATCCAGAAGGTCCTTGTTGGACGAGAGATCGCCGCGGCACCCTCGGTGTTCATGGCGGCTTACCCCGTTCGCGGACTTGACGTAAACGCTTCTTACAGTATCTACAACCTGCTCAACCGTCAGAAGGAGCTTGGCGTGGCGGTTATTTTCGTGGGCGAGGACCTTGACGTGCTCCTTGAGCTTTGCGACAGAATTATGGTCATCGCATCGGGACAGGTTACGGGCATTGTTGACGCGAGAAGCGCAACCAAGGAGGAGATCGGTCTCCTCATGACAAAACACAACGCACAGGGAGGTGGCTCAAATGAATAAGCAGGAACGCATAAAGAAGAACACGGAGCCCCTCTTTCATATAACCAAGCGCAGCAGCATCAGCCTCGGACGAGCTATTGCGGTAAGAGCCGTGGCGATACTTGCATCGGTCGTTCTTATGTCGATCGTAATGTTCCTTTTGGCGAAGCAGAACCCGCTGACGCTTCTCAAGTCTATGTTTGACGGCGCTTTCGGAACACCTCTGCGTATCTGGGTGCTTTTCAGTGACACGGCAATTCTGCTGGGCATTTCGCTGGCGCTTACCCCTGCGTTCAAGATGAAGTTCTGGAACTGCGGCGGTGAGGGTCAGGTCATGATAGGCTCGCTTATTGCGGCTATGATGATGCTTTTCGTTGGCGACAGCGTGTCCTTGCCTGTGCTTATTGCGGCAACGGCGATCGTCAGCACGATCGCGGGCGGCATTTGGGGACTCGTTCCCGCGGTGTTCAAGGCAAAGTGGAACACCAACGAGACGCCTTTCACTCTTATGATGAACTATATAGCGATCCAGTGCGTTACATACTTCCTGAAGGTTTTCGGAAACGCTCAGGGTAACCTTGAGCCTATGCCTCAGTTCGCTATCCCCAAGATGTTCGGCGGACCTTATTTCCTTAATATTGCGCTGATCCTGGCTATCTGCATCGTTATGTATATCTACCTTCGCTTTTCAAAGCAGGGCTACGAGATCGCCGTGGTAGGCGAAAGCGAAAGAACAGCCAAGTATATCGGCATCAACGTGCCTAAGGTAATTATTCGTACTATGATAATCTCGGGTGCTCTCTGCGGTCTTATCGGCTTTTTGCTGGTTGCCAACGGAAGCTGCTCGGTAACCACCACTATCGCGGGCGGGCGCGGATTTACCGCTATTCTTGTTTCCTGGTTGGGTAAATTCAACCCGCTTTATATGATCCTCACCTCGTTCCTTGTTGTATTCCTCCAGAGAGGAACCAGCTTCATGGGCGAGATCTACCGACTTGACACCTCCATGGCCGACATTTTTATCGGCGTGGTGCTCCTGTTCATCATCGGCTGTGAGTTCTTTATCAACTACAAAATCAACTTCAGAAAAAAGAGCAAGGGAGGTAACAAATAATGGCTATTATAACCTTTCTTGTAAGTGCGATCAAGTTCGGAATGGTGCTTCTGTTCGGCTCTACCGGCGAGACCATTACCGAAAAATCGGGACACCTCAATCTTGGTCTTCCCGGAGTTATGTGCGTGGGTACTGCCTGCGGATGCGTGGCAGAGGCCGTGCTCTTTGATATGGTCGGCGGAAGACGCGGACTGGAGCAGGTGTCGTTTTTGGCGGTGCTCGTACCGATCCTCGCAACCCTTGTGGGCGGTGCTTTGATGGGACTTATCTTCTCCTTCTTCACCGTGACGCTTCACGCAAATCAGAAAAGTCGGAGGCCAAGCGGGCTTAG
>JAZOPW010000385.1:0-3031 GCA_045655785.1 Eubacteriales bacterium | reverse complement strand
CAGAAGGACGAGAAGCAGTCCTTCAATGATATACACGATCAACCATCCGCCGACGTTTTCCCATACGTTGGAGATGAACGAGCCAATCGCATCAAAGGCAACGGGATTGAAAAATACGCCTTCTGCCGCACTTGGGGGTGCGAGCAGCAAAAAGATGAACACACAAACAAGATAGAGAACAAGATGCAAAGAGGTCCAGATCAGCGCGTTCAGGGTCTTGGAAAGAAAGAGCTTCTGACGGCTGACGGGCAGGGTAAAGGTCAAGTATCCTTCATCGGTGAAAAAGTTCTTATAAAATCGCATGTAGACCAGAATTTGCGTGACCGCGATCGAGGCGATGATCCCAAACAGGATGAAGAAAAGCAAGAAGACGCCAAAAACACTGAAGAGCGCAAGGCTTTCGTTATCAATGCTGGCAATGAAAAAGCGAAGCAGAAATGCACCGACAACCGAGGCGCCGAGCACGCTGACGGCAAGGATCCACCAAACGTTCCAAACCGACTTCATGTCATACTTTAATAGTTTCTTGAGCATCTGAACACCTCCCTGAACAGTTCGTCAATCGATTTTCCCTTTTCTGCACGAACCTCATCGACCGCACCCGAAAGCAGGATCTGTCCGCCATATCCCATAAACGCAAACTCATCCAATATCGGTTCGATATCATAGATCAGATGCGTTGTGATCATGACGGTGGCATCGGGATTATAGTTTCCGATGATGGTTTGCAGGATATAGTCTCGCGCGGCAGGGTCAACGCCCGCGATCGGCTCATCCAAAAGATAGAGCTTTGCGCGGCGAGCCATCACCATGATCAGCTGCACCTTCTCCTTGGTACCCTTGGAGAGGGTCTTGAGCTTGGCTCCCGTGTCGATCTCAAGATCCTGCATCATCCTTCGTGCCAGATTTTCGTCAAAATCAGAATAGAATTCGGAAAAGTAACCGATCAATTCCTCAACGCGCATCCAGGAATTGAAGTAGGTACGCTCCGGCAGATACGAGATGAGTGCGTTGGTTGCCTCGCTTCTCGGCTGACCGCAGATCGTGATCTCACCGCTGTCGGGTACCAGAATGCCGCAAATCAGCTTCATCAGGGTCGATTTTCCACAACCGTTCGGACCCAAGAGCCCTACGATCTTGCCACTTGGAATGGCACAGTTGAGATTGTTGAGAACGGGGAGGCCTGTTTTGTAGCTTTTGCGTAGGTTGGTACAGGTTAAAACGGGTATGCTCATAAAATGTCATCCTCCTTTTTGATATAGTGGATCAGTTCCTCTTGTGTAAAGCCGAGTGAGTGCGCCTCGATCAGCCAATTCCGCACGCTTTTTCGTCTGACACTGTCGCTTGCCGCTTTCAGAACTTCGGCGTCAGATGTGACAAATCGTCCGACCGTACCATGCGTTTGCAAGAGTCCCTCCTCTTCGAGTGTTGCAAGTGCCTTTTGCATGGTGTTCGGATTGACAGACGCCTCAAAAGCAAGCTGTCGAACCGAAGGGATCTGTTCTTCACACTTGTATTTGCCAAACAGGATCTCACTCCGCATTCGATCGGCGATCTGTATAAATACCGGTTCTCTTTGATTGAACTGCCATGCCATGCCGATTCTCTCCTCCTTTCTGTACTATTGTACTAATGCAATAATACAACAAGACAGGGGATTTGTCAAGTACTTTTCAAAAATAAACCAAAAAATTTTGCTTGAATTCTTCGAGTATGATTTGGAATGAGAATTTTTCTTTGAATCTTTAATTTTCTAAAAAAATATAAAAAAATTTAGCAAAAAATATTGACAAAAACAAGTTTTTCGGATATAATAGATACGTTGCGATCCAAAACAGAATATGCTGGTGTAGCACAGTCGGTAGTGCAGCTGATTCGTAATCAGCAGGTCGTGTGTTCGAGTCACATCACCAGCTCCAAAAATTCCAAGAGCCACTTCTTGGAATTTTTTGCTTTATCTGTTGCGCCGAATCATTCACCAAGCAAAGGATGAAAACGAACATGAATTTATGTGACATCAAAACCGTAAAGCAGATCATGGCAATGTTCCATCTGACCTTCCGCAAGGAATTCGGACAGAACTTTTTGACCGACCGTATGGTGGTAGAGGATATTGCCGACGAGTGCTGTGTGGACGAGAACAGTACTATTCTTGAAATCGGCCCCGGCATCGGAACGCTGACCTATGAGCTGGCGCAAAGACGCCGTCAGGTGGTCTCACTTGAGATCGACCGAGGGCTGGTTCCCGTCCTGCAATACACGCTTGGCGAGTTTGACAATGTCCGTGTAATCAATGAGGACGTGATGCAGACCGATCTGGATGCGTTGTTAAGCCCCTATTTTGCCGAGGGTTCCGTTTCGGTATGTGCCAATCTACCGTATTACATTACGACGCCCATCCTGATGAAGCTGCTGGAAAGCGGACTCCCGTTTGATTATATCACGGTCATGATACAGGCAGAGGTTGCAGACAGACTTTGTGCCAAGGCGGGCGGAAAGGACTACGGTGCCATTACGGCGGTTCTGGCATATTATGGGGAATCCGAGAAGCTGTTCACGGTTCCTGCCGACCGCTTTGTGCCTGCACCAAAGGTCAACTCCACCGTGATCCGAATTCGCTTGCACAAGCAAAAGCCCTATGCTCCAAAGGATGAGAAGCTGCTGTTCCGCACCATCAAGGCGGCGTTCGGACAAAGACGAAAGACGCTGGTCAATGCGCTTGGAGCAGGCTTTTCGGAGCTTTCGCGGGAGCAGATCGTCTCTGTCATTACCGATTGCGGTCATGACGTCAATATCCGCGGTGAGCGGCTTGACATTGCGCAGTTTGTTGAGCTTTCCGATCGGATCGGCGAGATTTTAAACGTAAATTAAGGGGATTCTTGCAAGACTCTCAAATTGAAAAGACGCACCGTGTGGAGATCACATCGGTGCGTCTTTTTGGATCGCAGAGGGAGCTATTGTTTATCTAAAGAGAAGAAACATTCCCAATTTAGCAAATAACCTTTTTGGGGAAAGTTCTTGGAGGTGTCGG
>JAZOPW010000384.1:0-2221 GCA_045655785.1 Eubacteriales bacterium | reverse complement strand
ACCATCAAGATTATGGTTTTACTTGGTGTACTGATTTTGATTATCTCGTATATCCAAAGCTACTTTCCGCCGGAGAGAACAAAAAAGATACTCGGCAGATTTCACGGTGTCGGTGCAAATATCGTAGCCGCTTTGCTCGGTACGGTGACTCCGTTCTGCTCCTGCTCATCTATTCCGTTATTCATCGGTTTTACAAGTGCGGGACTGCCGCTTGGCGTGACATTCTCATTCCTTATTTCTTCCCCAATGGTGGATCTCGGCAGCCTTGTTCTTCTTATGAGCATTTTCGGTTGGAAGGTCGCCGTTGTTTACGTGGTACTTGGTCTTGTAATCGCAGTCGCCGGCGGTACGTTGATCGAGAAGCTGCACCTTGAAAACGAGGTGGAAGAATATATCCGCAATGGTCGCTCCCTTGATGTTCCACAGGAAGAACTTAATTTCAAAGACCGCTTGAAATATGCTTGGGAGCAGGTCGTTTCCACCGCTAAAAAGGTATTTCCGTATGTGTTAGTCGGTGTCGGTATCGGCGCAATTATTCACAACTGGATTCCCGAGGATTTCATCGTAAAGGTGCTTGGCAACAATAATCCTTTCGGCGTTATACTTGCCACGATTGCAGGTGTCCCGATGTATGCGGACATTTTCGGTACGATTCCGATTGCAGAAGCTCTGCTTGCAAAGGGTGCATTGCTCGGTGTTGTACTGTCCTTTATGATGGGCGTCACGACCCTATCCTTGCCTTCTATGATTATGCTTCGCAAAGCTGTGAAACCGAAATTGCTGGGTATTTTCGTAGCGATCTGTACGGCGGGAATTATCATCGTGGGTTATTTCTTTAACACTATTCAAGGATTTATTATTTAGGAGGTGTCAATATGGCATTATTTAATTTTGGAAAGAAAAACGAGGAAAAAAAGACTTGTTGCTGTTGCTCAGCTACCACACCTAAAATGGTAAAGGGCGAGGACGAATGCCGCGTTAAGGTTCTCGGTGCGGGATGCAAGTCCTGCCACGAGATGTACGAAAATGCAATGGAAGCGGCAAGCGGACACGGTTTGTGCGAAGAGGTAGCGTATATTACCGATATGCCGAAGGTCGCCTGTTACGGCGTGATGAAGCTTCCCGCACTTGTCATTGACGAAAAGGTCATCTCGCAAGGCAAGATTCTCAAGGCTGACGAGATTGAAAAGCTGATGAAGGAAGCGGGGCTTTAATGAAAACAAAAATAGCCTTTATCTGTGTGCACAATTCCTGCCGCAGTCAGATTGCCGAAGCACTCGGAAAGCATCTGCGCGGAGGTGAGTTCGACTTTTACTCGGCGGGTACGGAAACCAAACCGCAGATCAACCGAGACGCGGTACGGCTGATGAAACAGCTCTACGGCATTGATATGGAGCAGACGCAGTACAGTAAGACCTTTGATAAAATCCCACCGCCCGACGTGGCGATCTCCATGGGTTGCGACGTTGGCTGTCCCTTCATCGGCAGAGAGTTCGATGATAACTGGGGCTTGCCCGATCCGACGGGAAAGAGAGACGAGAAATTTATAAAGGTCATCAAGGAAATTGAAAAACGTATACAAGTACTGTAAAGTGAACAAGAAAGTCGATGAGGAATCGAAAGAAACCTCATCGGCTTTTCTATATTAGCAACAGCGCGTTGCTTGAAACTTGCACTAAAATTTGCTATAATGAAAGCACAGTAATCAAAGGCGGTAATCGTATGGAAACCAAAGATATTATCCTTGAACTCAGAACAAAGCACGGGCTCTCCCAGGAGGAGCTTGCCGAAAAGGTATTCGTCACCCGGCAAGCGGTCAGCCGTTGGGAGAACGGTGAGACGATCCCCAATACCGAAACTCTCAAGCTTCTTTCAAGACTCTTCGACGTGTCCATCAATACGCTTCTCGGCTCACCGAGAGAGCTGATCTGCCAATGCTGCGGTATGCCGCTGGAGGATAGCAACGTCAGCCGCGAAAAAGACGGTACGTTCAATGAGCATTACTGCGGATGGTGCTACGCCGACGGCGATTTTACCATGGACTTTTGGAAGCAGTATATCAACCTCGGCGGCAAGGAAAAGTTTGAGGAATTCAAGAAGCAGCTTATCCACGAATTCAACACGCTGCTTCATATTGAGGGACTGCCCAAGGTCGAAAGCCTTAATGTGCTACCCGGTGCGTTTGTCAATCTGGAATATTCGCTCCCCAACGGACAAAAGG
>JAZOPW010000383.1:0-6931 GCA_045655785.1 Eubacteriales bacterium | reverse complement strand
GGCGAACTTAGTTGTCGAGTCGTCGTGTGAGACACACGACGGACTCGACATGCCCAAAAAAATCACTCCTTCTTCGCGCGGGCGGCGAAGTACCAGCGTTCGGTGGTGTCGGTGGGGGGAGAGAAGCTCCAATCTGACCAGACGCCGAGCAGCTCAAAGCCGTTTGCTTTCAAGGCGGTCAAGATCTCGTCTAATTCATAGCAACGCTCCTGCTGATGCTCGTCTGAGCGGCGATAGGAGCCGTTTGAAAGCTCTTCGAATATCGAAAGATCAAAGTCGCAGATGCCCGTTTCGGGGTGAAACTCATTTTGCCAACCGCAAAAGACGGCGGCTCGCTCCTCATGCTCGGTGCCTGCGTCCCATACCAATTCATCCTCCAAAATATAGGCGTTGTTGCCGTAGATTTGGCGGAATTTGAAGGGCGTGTTCATGTCAAAAAGAAACAGACCGTCGGGATCCAGATAGTTGTGCGCACAGGCAAAGCATTGGGAAAGCTCCTCGGGAAGGAGCAGATAATTGAGACTGTCCAAGCAACAGGTGATGGCACCAACCGTTCCGTAAAGCTCAAAGGCGCGCATATCCTGCTGCAAAAAGAGTAAACGCGGAAGCCCCGAGGCGCGCATATACGCCTCGGAGAGCATGTCGGCACTGCCGTCTATTCCAATCATATCATAGCCGCGCGAGGCAAGCTCGATCGTCATGCTTCCCGTGCCGCAGGCAAGATCAAGCACCAGCTCGGGACGCGAGGGGAGAAAACGGTCGAAGCAGGCTTCCACAAAATCCGCCCACGCCGTATAGTCGATCTCGGCATTGAGACGGTCATATACGCGTGCGACGGCAGAGTATCCTTCACAACCGCTCATCTGCGGCGGTCCTCTTTTTCAAGACGCTCCAACACCGTAAGATACCCCTCACTGCCGTATTTCATGCAACGGTTCACACGGCTGATGGTGGCGGTGGAAAGCCCTGTCTGCTCGGCAATTTCGGTATAAATGTAGTTGTTTTTCAGCATTTTAGCTGCCTGCAATCTACGTGACATTTCCAAAAGCTCGGATTCTGTGCAAAGATCGTCCAAAAAGCTTCTGCACTCCTCTGTGGTTTGAAGTGTTAAAATTCCTCTGATTAGATATTCAAGTGCAGGATCGGAAATACGTTTTCCCATCTTAAAAACCTCCGTTTTCATTTTTTCGGGACTGCACGAATTGGATGGTTGAGTATATTTTAACATGATTTTATCCAAAAGTAAATAGATGGTGTGAAATTTTTTTACTATTTTGATATTTTTTTGACTTTACAGACGGTTTCCAAAAAAAGATTTTCGGAAAAAATCGCGCTTTCTCTTGACAAGTTTTGCCGATCGCAGTATAATATTTGTATAGGGATTCCCCGAATCAGAAAAAGGAGCTTGTTTTTATGTCTTTATCCGATATTTTGAGTTATATTGGCGGCGCATCGTCGAAAGACCTGTTTGTGATCCTTGCCGATCTGAATCAGGCGGTTTCCGACTGGGCAAACGCACATGAAATAAAGGCGATCATCCTCTTCGCACTCGGACTTGCGGCGTCTGTTATCGTCGGATTGTTCGGCTATAAGCTGATCAAGGCAGTCACGGGCTTGGGTCTTGCTTACGTTGGCTACTTTGCAGGGGCGGAGCTGTACGCACTTCTTTCCGAAAAGCTTGAGTGGTTGCCCGAGTGGTCCTGCTACGTCATCGGCGGCGTGCTTGCAATCGTTTTCTTCTGCTTGGCTTTTGTAAAGTTTTCTTATGCGATCTTTACGGCTGCAGGCATTGCAGGATATCTGGTGGTTCTGTTCTATTTTGAAAATCAGGTGTTGGCAGTTGGCGGCGGTGTGATCGCGGCGATGCTTTCGATCCTGATGATCCGCGTGGTGTACATCCTTGCAACCGGCTTTGCGTGCGGTATGCTGTCGGTCAGCTTCCTTTCTGCTATGCTTCCCAAGGTTGATCAGCTTCGTCTTGAGGACGGCAATTGGATCGCGCTATTTTTGGCTTTGGGCTTGACCGCACTCTTTGCGGTCGTTCAGTTCGTCATGAACAGACATCCCGAGGAATTGGACGCGTAAATCAAATTGAATTTCATAAAGATGCCGCAACAGCATTGTTCCTCGAAGGGATCTCGCTGTTGCGGCTTTTTTTATGCTTGTACCTCACGTGTGCGGATGCTTGAGGGGAGCGTGCCGTTGGTGATGATGTGATCGACCTCATCCGCGCGGCAGAGTGTGTGCAGATAGGTTTTTCCAAGCTTGTCATCGGTCATCAGAAAGACGCGCTTTTTGGAGTGCGAAAGGACGCAACGGCGCAGATCGGTCTCCTCCTCCGAGGTGTCCGACAGAATGCCGTCCTCGCTTAAGCCCTTGCAGGAAATGAAGCAGACGTCGATGTTGAAGCGCTCTGCCGTTTCCTCTGCCTGCCTTCCCGTGAAGACCAGCGAGTTTTGCATCAGTGCGCCTCCCGTGCAATAGGTCTTGATGTTTGCCTCACACAAAAGCTCTGCCACCTTGAGACCGTTGGTGATGACGACCAGATCCGAAAAATGACGCAGATATTTGACGAGATACTGTGCGGTCGAGGAGCCATCCAAAAACAGCACGCTCCCATCACGAATCAGCGTTGAAGCCGCTCGGCAGATCTCGTTTTTTGCGGCGGAATTCATCGATTCGCGCACCAGAAGAGGAATCTGCCGATTGACGTCCGACGTGGGCATGGCACCGCCGAAGGTGCGCTTGATGGCGCCAAGTCTCTCCAATTCGGTCAGGTCGCGGCGTATCGTTGCCTCGGATACATATAGGGTCGCGGTCAGCTTCTTGACACTGACGGCACCCTGCTCATTTAAGATGTCCAAAATCTGCTTCTGACGTTCTTTTCCTACCATTTTGGTCTCCTTTTTTTGATCGAAACGATCATAAAATGCTCGAATAATGATTGAATTATAACATGTTTTTGATTGTTTGTCAAGGTTTGCGACAGGGATTGATTTTATTTTCTCCATCATATATAATGAAGGTAACATTTTTGGAGGTAACCGTTATGAAGCTTTCTGTAGATGAGGGCGCGAAGCTGCGCCTGGAACCGAGTGAAAGACCCGCGCCCACCAAGGGCGAGGTCAGCTTTCACGTAAAGGCCTGCGGCATTTGCGGCAGCGACATTCCGCGTGTGTTTGCGGGACGTTCCTATTTTTACCCCATTGTTCTGGGACATGAGTTTGCAGGTATCGTTGAGGACAGCACCAAGCCCGAGCTGATCGGAAAGCGTGCGTGCGTGTTCCCGATCCTTCCTTGCGGCAAGTGCGAATTCTGTGAGCGCGAGGAGTGGGCAAACTGCCTCAAATACGATTATTACGGCTCGCGCCGTGACGGCGGTATGCAGGAATATCTGCTGATCAAGGAAGAAAACCTCATTCCTCTGCCCGACGAGGTCTCTTATGCGGCAGGCTCGATGATCGAGCCCACGGCTGTTTGTCTGCACGCGGTCAAAAAGGCATCGATCGACGAGAGCAAGACCGTAACCGTGTACGGTGCGGGAACGATCGGCTTGCTCTGCGCGATGTGGGCGCGTGTGTTTGGCGCGAAGAAGATCTATGTATCGGACGTCAACGAGGAGCGCTTGAGTTTTGCCAAAAAGCTCGGCTTTGAGGTGTCGGCAGACGAAACTCCCGATGTGGTGATCGAGGCGAGCGGCGCTCCTGCGGCACTCAATTCCGCATTGGAAAAGATCCGTGCATTCGGAACGCTTGTGATCGTCGGAAACGCCGAGCGCGACGTGACCATCGCACAGGCAAGCTACAGCAAGCTGTTGCGTAAGCAGCTGTCGGTGTTTGGAAGCTGGAACTCCGACCACCGTCATGACGTGGATGATTGGCGCGACAGTGTGGATGCCATTGCAAAGGGCTTGATTGATCCCGAGCAGCTGATCACACACCGTGTGGAGCTGAAGGACGCCAAGGATGCGTTCGCGATCATTGAGGACCGTAAGACCTTCTACAATAAGATCACACTTACGATGTGAGAAAGGATACATACTATGGAAATGAAGCTTGCACCGTCGGTGATGTGCGGCGACCTGATCAATCTGTGCCACGATCTCGACATTTTTGAAAGACAGAACATTGAGCTTTTGCACGTAGACGTGATGGACGGCAGCTTTGTGCCGAATTTCACGTTGGGTATTGATTTTATCAAGCAGCTCAAAAAGGCAACCAATATTCCGCTCGACATCCATTTGATGATCGATCAGCCCGAGCGCAATCTGGAGGCTTTCCCGATCGGGGAGGGCGACTGGGTCAGCGTTCACGTGGAAAGCACCCACCATCTGCAGCGCGTCCTGACTCGCATCAGAGAAAAGGGCGGTCGCCCCATGGTCGCACTCAACCCCGCAACGCCGCTTTGCATGATCGAGGACGTGCTGGATGATATCGACGGTATTCTCATTATGTCGGTCAATCCCGGTTTTGCGGGACAGAAGCTGGTGCCGCACGCCATTGAAAAGATCGCAGAGGCAAAGAAGATGCTTGCCGCGCACGGCAGAGAGGACGTGGAGATTGAGGTGGACGGTAACGTCACCCCTGCAAACGCCATTCGAATGAAGAACGCGGGTGCCAACATTTTTGTTTTGGGTACGTCGGGTATCTACTTTGGCGATATGGAAGCGAATATTCCCAAATTCCGTGACGAAGTCTTTCACTGATCGCATTCCTGTTTGTATGCATAACGTACCCGAAAAGGATATTTTCCGTCCTGCCTGTTGGAATGCCTTTGGCTCGGACAAGGAGGGACAGGACTACCGTGCCTGCGCGGCATACGGTCCGTTGTTTAAAAAATGAAGCTACTGACATAAAAATGAAGAGTGAGTACCAAGTCACAACGAATTTGGTACTCACTCTCTTTATATATTGCGGTAGTAGGCTTGCAGAAAAAACACGGGCAGGTTGCGTTCATGTATGGAAAGATCGATTTTTTCAAAAGCATCGTCGAGCAGCTTGAGGGTATGCTTCTTTGCCCTGCGATTCGGGACGAGACCTGAGATGATTGCAATCTGTGCGGCGTCCTGCAACGTGAAAAACTCTTTTGCATCGGGACGGCTTGGCAAAAGCGGAGAATCGTATCCAAGCCTTTGAAAGCTTGCATTCAAGGGCATTTCCAACTCTCGAAAGGAGACCTGCTTTGCGTTGTATTGGTCAAACGATTCAATTTTTTGACGAATCTCATCACACATATCTTCCGCGTAGTCGGCAACCTTGTGCATCAGGGAAAGATAGCGCTCACTCCAGCCTGCATCGTGATCGGCATCAAGGCAAACGCGGAGCGAGGCTTGCATTTGACCCAGTGCGTACAGATGCCAATAACGCCCCATAGGAAGCGATTTTTCGTATGCCGTCTCGCGTGTTTTTCGGTATTGGTCAAGCCAATGCGGGTCGCCGCTCGACTCATATGCGAGCAAGTAAAGCATGGGAAGTCGGATCCATTCGTGGTTTCCGAGGGTATCTCCCCACATTACGTTCACAAGCGTCGGACGTCCGTCATCGGTCAGCATATCATATCCCGTCGCTCGGGTCACGTTTTTCTCAGCGCGTCGGGCTATCGCAACTGCGACATGCGCGATTATTTCCCGTTCTTCCGACGAGCAAAGAGCCGAGTTCAGATACCTGTGCGCCCCGAAGGCGAACATGGTGTATTGATCCCTCGAGGAATCGGGATAGTAGCTTCTTTCGCAGTTTGGCGAGACCGCGCGCGGCAAAAATCCCTCGCTTCTCGCGGCACACGCGCACAAAAGCTGACCCTCCAATATGTTTTTGGCAAAAAAGCCTGCGCATTCATCACTCTGCTTTTCATATCTGATCAGGCAAGCGTCCAGCATGGTTCCGCCATTTATCATCCCGTCTTCCATGCCTGTCGAATATCCGCAGGGGTTGGGGTAGATGCGTGCAATTTCCTCGGCAGAAGGGAATTCGTGCTCTCTGCCGTTCACGATATGATCGTAGATCAGCTTTGTTTTTTCTGAATAAAGTCTTTCCTTCACATAGTGAAAGCAGGTGTCGATTTTTAACCTTTGATCCGACATATCCGATTCTCCTTTTGGACTGGCTTGATTGGAAGGCTTGGTCCGGACTTGCAGAATTCCGAGTGAGCGGGCTTGCGTTCAGCTCAGCTTCAGCATGGTGCGGAATGCATGGATATAGCCCTTGGCAATGTCGGGATCGGATGCCTCTGCAAAAATGCGGAGAAGCGGCTCGGTTCCCGAAAAACGACAGATGACGAAGGAGTCATCGGCAAAATAGACCTTACAGCCGTCCTCATAGCCCACGCGTACAACCTCGGTACCTTCAAACACAGGCAACCGCTTGTCTGTCATCAGGGTCTGTTGGATTTCCGCTTTTCTCTCGGGGGCAAAGGCAAGATTGGATTCCACCATGACGTAGTGACCGAAGCGTTCCTCCAGATCCTGCATCAGCTCGGCAGGCGTTTTGCCCGTGGTGCAAACCATCTCAATGAAGAGAGATGCCGCGTAGATCGAGTCCTTTCCGTGGATATGTCCGCGCACGGTCAAGCCGCCCGAGGACTCGCCTCCAAGCACGGCGTTGTAACGGTCGATGCCCGAGGAAATATACTTGAATCCAATGGGAACCTCATAGCAGGTCTCTCCAAAGGCTTCGGCAATGCGATCCAGCATGTGCGTGGTGGCAAGATTGCGCACCACGGGACCCTCCCAGCCCTTGACACGACGCAGATAGTCGTAAAGCAGGCAAAGGATCTCATTGGCGTCAATATATCTTCCGTTTTCGTCTACCACGCCAAGACGGTCACCGTCACCGTCAAATGCGATGCCGAGGTCATATCCGCCTGCAACTACGTGGTTGCGCAGATCGTAAAGACGGGATTCGGTAGGTGCGGGAACACTGCCGCCAAAGTAAGC
>JAZOPW010000382.1:0-7583 GCA_045655785.1 Eubacteriales bacterium | reverse complement strand
GTATTCTTCAAGTCCGATCTTGTCTACCCCCAGCTCGGTGACCGTGATTCCGTTCTCATAGAGGTAGGTCACGATCTGCTCCGGAGTGGTCAGATCGTACACACGCAGATACCCCGCCTCGTCCTCCTCCACACGGGAATATTTACAGCCGAGGAGCATCTTGGTTCTGCTCATTTCGGCGGATTGCAACGCAACGTAGGTGCGACAGCTTGCGTCCAGCTCGTCGGCGGTCATTTCGGCAATCATGCTTCCGTGACGGATGATGCCGTAGTGCGTTGCCACCTTCTGCAGCTCCCCAAGCAGGTGAGAGGAGATCACGATCGAGCGCGAGCCGTCCTTGACGATGTCGGTGAATACCTCGCGCATGATGCGCATACCGTCGGCGTCAAGCCCGTTGAGCGGCTCGTCCAGCACAAGAAGCGTCGGATCTCCGAGCAGAGCCATGGCAATGCCGACCCTCTGCTTCATGCCGAGCGAGCAGTTTTTGTATTTGTTGCCTGCCGCGCCCTCCATTCTGACCGTTTTGAGAACCCTGATGACCTCTTGCTCTGCGTTGGGAAGTGACAGGTTTGCCGCCTGCAGCATCATATTGTCGAACACGGTCAGCCCGGGGAAGCACCCGGGGGCTTCGATGAGAACTCCCATTTTGGCTCTGACCGTCTCATCGGTATGATCCCTGCCATAGAGACGGATCGTGCCGCCGCTTTTGGGGATCAGACCGCAGATCATTTTCTCGGTGGTCGATTTTCCCGAGCCGTTTTCTCCGATGAAGCCGTAGATCGCGCCCATCGGAACTGTCATGTTGAGTCCGCAGACTGCCTGCTTGGCTCCAAAATTTTTCGATAGATTTCTGATTTCAATCGCATTCATGCTTCTGCCTCCTTAATACACGTCGCACTTGCAAAGAAGCCGTGTGCCTGCTACGTTATAGATCACCGCCCAAGCAACCGAGACTGCCATACAGATCAGCAAAGAGCCGATGCCGCTCGACAAATTCGCATTGACCGATGCACCGTAAAGAAAAATGTTGAGGAAGCCCGTGGGAAGCTTAAGCCCTTCGACGATTGCCGCGGCTCCGATGATCAGGATCCCCGTACCGAAGAAAAAGGACGAAGCCACGGAGATGCCGAAGTATTTACGGAAGATCACGTTGAGGAAGGTGTACAGGCTTGCCCAACCGAGACTCATGACGATCTTGCCGAGGATCGCAACAAGGAGCGAGCCTACGTTCACGTCGGTTTCATATCCCACAAGCAATCCGCCAACCGTGCCGCCAATGAAGTAGGAGAGACACATACACGCCATGGCAAACGCACAGACAAGGCTCTTGGAGAGCATATAGTCCTACTTTTTGGCGTGGGTGGTGAAGAGCTGCTTGACGTAGCCCGATCGGTAGTCGTGACCGATGAAGATCGACACCATGATGCCGCCGAAGATGAAGACCATGTTCATGTTGGCGTAGTCGGCAATGCCCTCGATGACGTACAGGGACTTGGACGCGGCAATGATCTGCCAGACGTTGGAATAGAGCGGCTCCATGGTGTTTCCGTTTTGGTCGGGCATCATGGTCATAGCCGAGACCATCGCGGGAATAATGGCGGCAATGGCAAGGAAAATGAAGAACAGGGGTGTGTGGAACAGACGGTAAAAGTCAACGCCGAGCATTCCCTTCATGCGACGGGCAAGGGTAGGAGATTCAAATTTGATTTCTCTTGTGCTTGTCATGTTATTCAGCCTCCTTTCGGTCGGCGGGACGTGACATCAGCTCGATGTAGTATTCCTCAAGACCGATCTTGTTTCGTTTGATCTCGCTGACGGCATGTCCGTTTTTCATCAGAAGCTCGACGATGGCAGCCGTATCGTTCACGTCATAGACGCGGAGATAGCCGTCCTCTTGTCTGACGTTGGCATATTCTTTTGCAAGCGTGGCAAACGCGCCCCTCATATCGGCGGTTTTGAGCGATACGAAGACCTGTGCGCGGCTGTCCATTTCGGCGGCGGAAAGCTCCATGACCATGCGTCCTTGACGGATGATGCCGTAGTGGGTTGCGATCTTTTCCAGCTCTCCGAGAATGTGTGAGGAGATCAGAACGGTACAGCCGTAGGTCTGTGTAATGTCCACGAGGATCTCGCGCATCATACGCATACCGTCGGTGTCAAGACCGTTGATCGGTTCGTCGAGGATCAGCAGAGCGGGGTCTCCGAGCAGAGCCATGGCAATGCCGATGCGCTGCTTCATGCCGAGCGAGCAGCTCTTGAATTTGAGATTTGCGTTGTCCTCCATCCGTACGATTTCCAGCACGCGACGGATCTCCTCATCGGCTTTTTCGATGCCGAGATTGATGCATTGCATCATCAGGTTCTGATAGACGGACGAGCCGGGGAAGCATCCGGCGTTCTCGATCAGCGCACCGACCCGTACCCGTACGCCGGGGTCGGTGTAGTCTCTTCCGAACAGTCGGATCTTGCCGCTGTCGGGGACGAGATGTCCGCAGATCAGCTTCATGGTGGTCGATTTTCCCGAGCCGTTTTCTCCGATGAAGCCGTAGATCGCGCCCATCGGAACCGTCATGTCGAGGTGATCTACCGCATACATTCCGCGAAAGCTTTTGGAAAGCCCTCTGATTTCAATTGCGTTCATGGTTTTCTCCTTTGATTGATGTATCAAACGCAACACGAGCGAGCCGCAGATCTCTGCGCCTCGCTAATGCTGTTTGTGTTCTTATTTCTTTTTTGCCGCCTCATAGCGTGCATTGGCTTTTTCGGTTCTTTCCTTTGCCGCGGCAATTTTCGCGTCGCGCTCCTCCTGTGCCCGGGCGGCTCTCTCGGAGGGACTCATATGCGCGTCATCCCAGCTCTTTTTTGCGTCTGCCTTTGCCTTTGCGAAGGTGTTGTGACCTCTGTTCTCCTCGAAATTGGCTTTGGCTTCTGCCTTTGCCGCCTCAAAGTTCGCCTTGTCAACCTCATGCTGTGCCTTTGCGCTTTCCTTCATGTCCTTGAATGCCTTCTTGAAAAATTCTCCCATGATCATATCTTCTCCTTTTTCTTTTTTATTGGTTTATGATTTTGTCGCTGAGCTTCAGAATTTCAGCGCCGTACTTCTTCTTGCGCGAGTTCAGGATTCCCTTATACATCGGATAAGTGAGAAGCGCCATGCCGAGCCCCACAACACCGATCGCGATTCCGGGAACCAATGCGCTTGTGATACCGATGACTGCACCGATATCGGTCATGACAAGGCTCATGCCGCATCCCATAATGATGGCGGAAATACTTCCGAAGGCGTAAGCGAATACGTTTGCGGGGCGCTTTACCTTTGCATCGAGCTCGCGAAGAGCGTCAAGCTCTGTCGCTTCTTTTTCCATGTACTGCGTGCGGATCTTCTGTGCCATAAACTGCTGATCGTTTCTGTTCATCGTACGATACCTCATTTCATAATAGTATCTCGGTCGGGCTCGCAAAATCTCATTGCGTATCCTCGCCGATCTTGTGGCTGTATTATATCAGCCGTTTGTTTTTGATTTTTTTGTGAAATGTTTGCGTTTTGTTAAAGTGTAATTTTTTTTGGTGGTTTTTCCAAAATACCGAAAAACTTGTTGACAATTCAACAAGTGTATGGTATAATATCAAAAAACCTGTTGAGAAATCAACAAGTCGAAAAGGTCGAGCTGAATAAAGACCTTTAAAAGAGGTCATTATTTTGATATGAAATACGGGTAGGAGGAATACCATGAGAAGAATGAAGATTGTTGCGGACTCGTCGTGTGACCTGTTTGCACTGGGGCAAGCCGAGTTTGCCTGCGCGCCGATGAAGATCATCACGGCGGAAAGGGAATTCGTGGACAACGAGACGCTTGACGTGGAGGGGATGGTGGCGTACCTTGATCGCTACAAGGGGAGATCGAAGTCCTCCTGTCCGAATACGGGAGATTGGTTGGAGGCGTTCGGAGATGCCGACGACGTCTTTTGCGTGACCATTACAAGCGGACTTTCGGGGAGCTACAATTCGGCATGCGCCGCGAAGCAGATCTATGAGTCGGAAAACGAGGGGAGACGCGTCCTTGTGATCGACACCCTCTCGGCAGGTCCCGAGGTAACGATGGTGGTAGAGAAGCTTGCGGAATACATCGACAGGGGCTATTCGTATGAGGTGATCTGCGAACGGATCGCGATCTACCTGAAGACGACGGGCTTGATGTTCATGCTGAAATCGCTGAAGACCTTTGCGAACAACGGCAGGGTCTCGCCGCTTGTAGCCAAATTGGTTGGCATTGCGGGGATCTGCGTAGTGGGCAAGGCGAGCGACGCGGGGACGCTTGACGCAAAGCACAAGTGCCGAGGGGAGAAGAGGTCGCTGGAGACGCTGCTCACAGAGCTGGAGGCGGCAGGCTTCCGCGCGGGCAGGATCAGCATCGGTCACTGTCAGAACGAGGGCGCGGCACTGCAGCTCAAGGCGTTGATCCTTGCGAAATTCAAGAATGCCAAGGTTAAGATCCATTCACTCAAGGGACTTTGCAGCTTTTATGCCGAGAAGGGCGGCGTGCTGGTCGGATTTGAGAAGGGGTAAGCAATCATAAAAGGAAAAATCAGCCTTTCCGTTTTTGAGGAACGAAGGGGCTGATTTTTTGATTGAAAGCAACCGAGAAAACGGATCGGTCGGTGTGGGAACGCCCCGAGTGGAGCGTTCCCGATTTGTGTATTACGAAATCGGTATTTCTGCAAAGCTTAAGCCTTTAAACCAAGTGTCGGGGGCTTCGGTTCGATAACCAACCACGCGAATGAGTAAATTATCATATATGAAATTGTAATAAAGTCTTGCATCACCGTGGTATTTGTAAACCAAAGCGGTTACTGTTCGATCCGATAAGACAAGCTGTGTTTCATAAACCGATTCGATATTTTCATGGCTTTCGGCGTTTTCTAAGTTCGGATAATCGGGGGCGACATTTTTTGTGAAGGCAGCAGCAGAGGCGATGTAATCCTTGGAAAGATGTTCCTCCGGAATATACATAATATCAACGAAAAGTCGATTTCTTGGTGCGCAATGAAAGCCTAACCAAGGCTGTTTGAAGCTGCCGTATGGCAATATGAAAACCTGTGCATAACCATTCTCTTCCTGAATCGCAATTTCTTCACCGTTTATATAGGGAATAAAAATATTTCCACTTGCAATGATTGTATCAACGAATTTTTGATAATTTGCATACCGCTCGTAGATAGGATCAACAACCGCAATGTGATTGCCGGATGCATCTTTTCCGCGGAAATATCTTTTTAAGTCTGCGATGGAATGAAAGGAAAAATTATCTCCGTTATCTTTGCTATACCAACTATGATCGGTTATGATTTCATCCGTTTCGGATTCTTGTTCGGTATCAGTATCAGTGTTTGTATCTGTATCAGGTTCCTTTTGCGGTTGCACGTTGCAGGATGTGAATAATAATAGAATGCAACATGTGAGTAATATGATTTTTTTCATAAAATTGAACACTCCTTTCCATCAATGATGGTTAGATAGATGTGCCAGAATTTCCTTCTTACATTCTGTGCAAATAATAATATCACTTGATATGTTCTGCCTGCTTTTTCCCATAATACAAGTGCTTGGGCGAGGGTTATCTCCACACCGATAACAAATCTCTGCATTTTTACACTTTACATTTTCCTCCCCGTCATGATAATGATCTGGTGCACGATATTGATGACTCAATTCGTGCATTAAAACACCAGTATAATTAAGGGTTCTAGTTGCTTCACCTGCAGTTTCGAGCATAAAAATATGGTCTCCGGATGAGCAACTACGATTAATGTCTGGGGCACCATCTTCGTTGGTTCCTGGAGAAACAATTTTATGTCCTGTCCAATATGCAACGGTTACAGTTGAACTTCCGCTGTAGGCGTTTTTAAACGCACTGATTACATTACTTCGATCGGTATGCGGGGATTCATGTGTACACATCGTATCAATATTATCTGATGTAACCGTACCTTTGCAAATATCAATCGGAGACCTATAATATGTTGGCGTTGAGGTCAACAACTCAAGCCCAAGCAATATCAAATACCTTTCTTGGATGGATTTGGTATATGAGAGTATGTTTGCTTGTGCCTGCGCATCTGTCCATCCGTTTTTTACCAAATATCCTAAATCATAATAGTGATTTACTGTTGCGGAATATTTTATTTCATAAATCTCCCACTCATCTACAAAGGAAGTATCGGCGGTATAGGTGTTCTGAACCAGCGTAGATCCGTCCACAGAATTAGGTGCGGATAGTGCCAAGGTTGTTGTTGAAGAGGGGACAACCTTATAGGCTCCGCTTGCAGTTTGATAAATTCGCCACCTACAACCAAGTGAATTAGAGTTATTGTATTGTATGATCTTTGCTCCACTTGAAGTAGAACCGTTTTGAACACGCAAATAATGATTGCTGTGTGACGCTTTAATCAGATATTCTCCGGTTGAAAGCAGTTCTATCTCCCATTTCGCATAAGCCTCCATATGAAAAACATTATGCAAAATGGTAGCACCGGAAGCGGTAGATCCGTTGATCACCTCCATGTAGTTTTTTGATTCTTTGTTTCGGAACATATAAATTCCATCTTTTAAAACTCCGCAATTGATCGTCATGGTTTTCGTGATACCGGTCGGTTTGTGGGTAACTGTCAATGTAACAATACCGCCGCTGGTACTACCGGTCAAAACCCCCAGTTCTGTTAGCGTAACTCCCGTTCCCGTAATCGTCCACGCAAAATCACTTAATGCCGACCATGTTGCTCTTTCCGGTGTTTTGGAAAGTGTGTAGGTTGCGGTTTCTCCGGGCAAGATCCAATCCTTTCCAACGATAGAAAAGTTGGTTAAATTTACATAAACTTCAGGACGCGCAATCCTCCAAACAATATTACTGTAATTGACATGGCTTGGATTCATCGGAGCTGTTAATGCAATTGCAGTGCCGTTGTACATCAACACATAATCGTTCAGGTGACAGGTAAAGATCACACCGCCGCCATTTGCAAGCGCGACCGACCATTTATGCTCGTCACCCAAGGTAGCGGGGGCAGCGGCAAAGCTGAGACGGCGATTGTTGGCTGTCAGCACATAATTGGTATTCCCTGCGGGATGGATCACATAGACGTTTGGTTCCACAGACTCCAAGGTGAACTCCAGCGTACTGTTTCCGGCTGTGTATGTGCCGATTGCCAGCTCGGTGGAATTAGTTGTCTTCAGGAATTGTTTTGTTGTCCTGTGATTGAAGTAATAGGTTCCTCCATAGGTTGCCGTTTCGATCTCATAATAGAGATCACTTCCGCTCGACCATTCTGCACTGTGGATCAAGCGGCTGGTAGCGGCGTCTGTTCGCAGCATGAAGCCGCTATCCGGATAGGTGTCACCGTTGATGAGTTCGTTTTGGTTGCATCTTACCCAACTCTCGGCAATCTCGGTAAAGTCTATGCTGACCATGCCTGCCGTTGCGGGGATGGAAACCGAGCTTGATATCGATGTGGTATATCCATCCATCAGATATTGTTCACAGCAAGCCGTCTGATCTGCAGATGAATAGTATTCGTACATAGGATAT
>JAZOPW010000381.1:0-5830 GCA_045655785.1 Eubacteriales bacterium | reverse complement strand
TTTGCAGGACAGATGACGGGCGTGGAGGGATATGTGGAATCCGCAGGAAGCGGCTTGGTTGCGGGGCTCAATGCCGCGCGCAGAGTCATGGGAGAAGAGCCATTGATCTGTTCCGAGGATACGATGCTGGGAGCAATGGCGGCGTACGTCAGCCGTGGCGGCGTCGGTCCCTTTGCACCGATGAACGCAAATTTCGGGATCGTTCGTCCGTTGGGCTACCGTGTAAAAGGCGGAAAGACCGCAAAAAATGAAAAATTGGCAGTGAGAGCCCTGGAGGAGATCGATCGGATCGCACAACAGGTCGCTCCGAGCGGTTCTCTTTCCAAATGATAAATGGCGTTTGCCAAACAGGAGCTTTGCATGAAAATTATTGTTGACGTAATGGGCGGAGATCACGCGCCGCAGGAAACCGTAAAGGGTGCGATCATGGCGGCGCGCGAGATCGATGCCGAATTTGTATTGGTCGGAGACCGTGCGCAGATCGAGGCGATCGCGAAGGCAGAAGGATATGATCTTTCCAAAGCCGAGATCGTACATACCGAAGAGGTAATCACAATGGAGGATGACCCGTTGTGTATCAGACGGGGCAAGCCCAATTCCTCGATGGCTGTCGGCTTGAGAATGCTGGCAGAGGAGAAGGGCGACGCGTTTGTCAGTACGGGCAATACGGGTGCGCTGTTCACGGGTGCAACCCTTTTGGTGCGCAAGGTAAACGGAATCCAGCGCGCAGGCATCGGAACCATTCTTCCGATGCAATGTCCTGTGTTGCTGTTGGATTCGGGTGCGAATGTTACGGTTACTGCCGAGAATCTGGAGGCGTTCGGAATCATCGGCTCGGCATATATGCGCAAGATGTACGGCATTGAAAAGCCCCGCGTGGGACTTTTGAACAACGGTGCCGAGTCGTGCAAGGGAACCGAGCTTCAGCAAACGGCGTACAAGCTGCTTTCCGAGAATCCCGACATCTGCTTTGTGGGGAATATCGAGGGGGGCGCTGTTCCGTTTGATCGGTGTGACGTGCTTGTAACCGATGGCTTTACGGGCAATATCCTGCTCAAGAGCGTGGAGGGCGTTGGAAAGCTGATGCTGAAAAAGCTGAAGGGCGTTTTGTACAGCTCGGTAGTGACAAAGCTTGCGGCATTGATCATCAAAAAGCCGCTTTATGCGATGAAAAAGGATCTCGATCCCTCCGAGCATGGCGGCGCGCCGATCCTCGGCATCTCAAAGCCCGTGATCAAGGCACACGGATCATCCGATGCCAAGGCGTTCAAAAATGCCATTCGACAGGCAGTCGCTTATGCGAATTCCAATGCCGTGGAAAGCATCGCGGAAGCCGCAGCAGCATATGCCGCACGCAAAAAAGCCGAGAAGGCGGCAAGCAACCATCAGGAGAATGATGCAAGCGTCGATCCATAAAGCGACGCTTGCACAGCTTACAAAACGTCTACCCCGAGGCGTTTTGAATATCAGGATCGGGGAGAAATGAGGTTTGAAAAATGTCCTTACCGTTGGAAGAATTGCAGGAGCGGCTGGGGTATCGGTTTGAAAGGATCGAATATCTGGAGCGCGCGCTGACCCATTCCTCCTATGCGAACGAAACGGGTGCGCACAATCATCATCTGCTTTGCAACGAGCGCTTGGAGTTTCTTGGAGACTCGGTGCTTTCCTTGGTGACGAGCGACTTTCTGTTCCACCAATATTCGGGCTTGCCCGAGGGCGACCTGACGCGTGTGCGTGCGGCAACCGTTTGCGAGGAGGCGTTGGCATCCTATGCGACCAAGATTGGATTGGGCGATTTTCTGCTTTTGGGCAAGGGCGAGCGCAACAGCGGCGGAGCCGAAAAGCCTGCCGTGATCGCGGATGCCTTTGAGGCAACGCTGGCGGCGATCTATCTCGATTCAAAGGATCGGGTAGGGCTGAAAGCAGTGTCGGATTTTCTGTTGCCCTTTATTAGTGCCATGGTGGAAACCCTGCCAACCGCATCAAACGGCTATCTTGCCGACTGCAAATCGCGTCTGCAGGAGTTCGTGCAAAAGGAAAACGCCAGATTGGAGTACCGCTTAGTCAATGAGAGCGGTCCCGATCACAACAAGACCTTCTCCGTAGAGGTCTATTTGGATTCGAATTGTATCGGTCGCGGAAGCGGACACTCCAAAAAGAATGCCGAGCAAGCGGCTGCAAGAGCGGCATTGGCTCTGTTTGGAATTGAAAACTGATATGCCGCACCGCAATATTCCCATTTTTATTCCGCATTTGGGTTGTCCCAACCAATGCGTGTTTTGCAATCAGCGCTCGATATCGGGCTGTCATACCTTTTCCGAGTCTTTGGTGACAGAGCAGATCGACAGGGCTTTGGCTACGATTCCTTACGGAACCGATGTTGAAATTGCTTTCTTCGGGGGTTCCTTTACGGGGATCGATCGCGATCTGATGCTTCGCCTGTTACAAACGGCGCAAGCTTATGTCGATGCGGGGAGGGTACAGGGGATCCGTCTTTCGACGCGTCCCGATTATATCACCCCCGAGATTCTGGAGATCCTTTCTCGATTTTCGGTCCGTGTGATCGAGCTCGGATTGCAAAGCATGGACGACGGCGTGTTACTTGCCGCCAATCGGGGACATGACGCAAGCTGTGCAGAACAGGCTTGCCGTCGGGTCAGAGACGCAGGCTTTTCGCTGGTTGGACAGATGATGATCGGACTTCCGGGATCTACCGAGGAGAGCGAGGTCGAAACGGCGGAGCGGATCTGTAAGCTCGGTGCCTCGGCGGCACGCATCTATCCAACGGTGGTCTTTTACGGTACTCCATTGTGTGATATGGTAAAGGACGGCAGGTATCTGCCCCTGACGCTGGAGGAGGCGGTTAGACGCTCGGCAAGGGCTTTGCGTGTTTTCGAGACGCATGGGGTCGAATGCATTCGCATCGGTCTTTGTGCGGGTGAGGAGCTGACCTCTGCCGACACGGTGCTGGCAGGTCCCAATCATCCCGCTTTGGGCGAGATGGTGCGCAGTGAGCTTGCCTATGAAAAAACGGTGGGTGCCCTGATGCGCGAGGGGTTGTTTGGGAAGGACGTGCTTTTACGTGTTCCGCAACGCGAGGTCTCACATATCGTGGGGCAGCACCGATCCAATCTTTTGCGTTTGGAACGGGAGACCGACACCCGTATATGTAAGATCGTCGGTGATAAGCGATTACAGGATATTCAGCCACAGCTGTGGCAAAGAGTTTAAATTGAGGAGTAGGAGGAAAACCGAGCGTGTATCTGAAATCATTGGAAATGCAGGGCTTCAAGTCCTTCCCGGATAAAACAAAATTGGTTTTTGAAAACGCCGTGGAGATCGGTCTTTTGGCGGATCAGCAGTCTGTCGATGGCTCGGCACAGGGCGTGACCGTTATCGTCGGACCCAACGGATCGGGTAAATCGAATATTGCGGACGCCATGCGGTGGGTATTGGGTGAGATCTCATCCAAGAGTCTTCGCGGCTCCAAAATGGAGGAGGTCATTTTCGGAGGAGCTGACAGCCGCCGTCCCATGGGATATGCCGAGGTCTCGGTAACCTTCGATAACCGCGGCGAGTTTGCAAAGCTCGACTGTCCCTATGATGAGGTTACGGTTACGCGTCGCTATTACCGTGCGGGTGACAGTGAATATTTCATCAACCGCAAGGGTGTCCGTCTGAAGGACATTTATGAGCTGTTCATGAATACGGGTATCGGACGTGACGGATATTCGATCATCGGACAGGGTCGTATTGCCGAAATGGTATCCCGTAAAAGTGAGGAGCGTCGCAGTACCTTTGAGGATGCCTCGGGTATTGCGAAATACCGATATAAAAAGAACGAGGCGGAGCGCAAGCTGAAGGATACCGAGGACAACATGGCACGTGTCAACGATATCTTTGCCGAGGTTTCGTCTCAGATCGGCCCCTTGGAAAAGGAAGCCGAAAAAGCAAAGCGTGCCATTGAATTGATGGACAACAAAAAGCGCGCGGACGTCAGTCTGTGGCTTTACGATACCGAAAAGCTGCGCGGCGAGTTGACGGCGGCAGAGGAAGCCATGCAGCACGCATCGTTTGACCTTTCTGCGGCTGAGGACGCCATTCAATCCTTGGAGACGCAGAATGCAAAGCTGTTTGAGGTCTCTCAGGGCAGTAAGAAGGAGTCCGAGGAGCTTCTGACCATGATCCAAGAGCAGACCGAGCTTTGCCATAAGCTGGAGAGCGAATACCGCGTGGCGGAAAATACGATCTCCCACGCAAAGGATCTGATTGCCGCTACACAGGGAAGCGTGGGCAGTACCGAGAAATCGATACAAACGGAAATGGATGCCGCAACGGCGCACGCTGCAAAAATTGCCGAGCTGCAGGAGAATGAATCAAAGCTGATCTCCGAGCAGGATCGATTGACTGAGGAGCAGAAAAGCCTCGGTGAAAAGGAAAACGAGCTGGAAGCGGCGGTTGCGCAGGCACTTGAGGACATCCGTGCATTGGAGAACGAGGCGGTTGACGTTAAGGTTCGGATCTCGGTGCTTGAAAATGCGAAAAATACCGATACCGATAAAAACAGCTCGGCTTTGAGCGAGCTTGCGGGATACCGAAAGGTCTCCGAGGAGCTTACCGAAAAGTGTAAGTCAAAGGAGACTACCGTTGCAGGGTATGATGCCGAGCTTGCCAATATTGACGCTGAGGTGACCGACGCCGAAGGGAAGATCGCAAAGGCAGAGGAGAAGGTCAAGGGACTTGGCGAGCAACTGAATGCCGAAACCTTCCGCCGCGATTCGATCGCACAGCGCATCTCGACCTTCAAATCGATGGAAGAGCATTTTGAGGGATATTCGGGAGCCGTCCGCTACGTCATGAAGCAGTACGACGAGGGTAAGATCACCGATTCCCACGGCGCACCATGCGGAAGGATCTACGGTCCGCTTTCCAAGGTGATTTCGGTAGACGATCAATTCGTAACAGCCATTGAGATCGCGTTGGGTGCCAATCTGCAAAACATTGTGGTTGAGGATGAGGCTACCGCAAAGGCGGCAATGTTTGCCCTGAAAAAGGGCGAGGCGGGTCGTGCGACCTTCTTCCCGCTGACCTCTATGCGCGCGTCAAGTCCCACCAAGGAAATGACCGATGCCTCGGGCTTTGCGGGATATATCGGCGTTGCCGATTCGTTGGTATCGTCCGATGCCAAGTTCCGTGACGTGCTGTCGTCTCTGCTTGGCAGAACCGTTGTGTTTGATAACATCGACCACGCCAACGTGATGGCAAAGGCACTGCATTACCGTGTTCGCGTGGTCACGCTTGACGGGCAGCAGATCAACGTGGGAGGCTCCTTTACGGGTGGTTCTGTCCGCACGGGAAGCGGCATTCTGTCGCGTGCGGGAGAAATGAAGCGTCTGGAGGGTGAGCTGGAAGAACGCAAGGCATCCGTCGAACGCTTGCAAAAGGCTCTTTCGGAGGCTCGCCGTCAGATGGAATCGCTCGAGGATGAAAAATATGCGGCAGAGGATCGGCGCGAGCTGATCGCGGTTCTGCGTAATACCGAGAACGGTCAGCTGGATCAATTGAGAGCCAAGCTCGACGCAAACAATACTCTGCTTGAAAAGCTCAAAGCCGACATGCGTCAGTATGAGGAGGCAAGAGCAAGATATGAAGAGGATATCGAGACACTGACAGCGGAAGAAAAGAATCTGCATCACAGAATTGCGGAAATGAATGCTTTCCGCAACGAAAAGAACGCCGAGAAGGGTGACGTGATCCTGCGTCGCGACGAGATCGGACGCCAACAAGTCGGAGGCCAAGCGGTCTTAGGAAGACAACATTCACACACAAC
>JAZOPW010000380.1:0-4341 GCA_045655785.1 Eubacteriales bacterium | reverse complement strand
AGTAATCAGGGTCACGGCGGCGGGAGCATCGCGAACAACGCGACCGCATAACAAGTGCTAACAAAGACTGGTCGCTATGGGGTATTTTGATTCTTCAATCAGAATCAAAATACTCAACTTCAGCGAAAGCAAAGCAACAAGCGTCCAACCATAGGTTGGTTTTTTGTGGAGCGGGCAGGGTCTTGGCGGTGCCGCTTTCGGCGTAGGCGAAAGCTTCCGCTCTGCGGGAGCTATTGTTTATCTAAAGCTATCAAACTTTCCCAATTTAGTAAACAACCTTTTTGGGGAAAGCTTTTGGGGGTGTCGGACCCTTTTCTCGAAAAGGGTCTGACAAAAAATCACTTATAATAAGCTTCTAATATCCGACCTGCCGTCAGGGAGGCGTAGCCGCCGGTGTAGCCCTGCTCGATGACGACGGAGACGGCGATTTCGGGGGCGTCGTAGGGCGCGGTGCAGACGAAGAGCGCGTTGTCGCAGCCCGAGCTGTTCTGCGCGGTACCCGTTTTGCCGCCGACGGCGACGGGGAGTCCCGAGAGGAAACGCGAGACGGTGGCATTGTCGGTCACCACGTCACGCATACCGTCAAAGACCGTGTCCAGAACCGAGCGAGGGATCGCAACAGAGGACAGGGTGGTCTTGTCGCTTTGCAGATAGGAATAGATCGGCACGTCACTTCCGAAGCGGTAGACACTCTTCAAAAGATGCGCACTGTAGCGTGTGCCGCCGTTGGCAAGCGTGGCGGTGTAGCAGGCGAGCTGTAAGGGCGAGGCAAGGTTGTCGGATTGACCGATTGCTGCTTGCAGGGTCAGACCGTCGCGCCAGGGCTCGGCACCGACCTGTAGGCGGTATTCGGGAGACGCCAGAACGCCGACCTGACCGCCAAGCTCGAGCCCCGTGGAGGAGCCGAAGCCGAAGCGCGAGAGATAGGAATTCATGGTGTCAATGCCGAGACGGTAGCCAAGCTCATAGAAAAAGCAGTTACAGGAATCGGCAATCGCTTGCGTGACGTTGATCGCGCCGCTGACGTGCGGATAGGTCGAGCATTTCGGGCGGTAGTCGCTGTATCGAGTGTAGACGCCGGTGCAGGTCAGGCGCGTGGAGGACGAAATCTCGTTCTCCATCATTGCCGCGACCGACATCCCGAGCTTGAAGGTCGAGCCGGGGGCGTAAAGCCCGTTCAGGGCGCGGTTGAAGAGCGGATTGCCGTCCGCCGAGATCAGATCGTTGTAATTGGCGTTGTAGGTGGTGAGATCGTAGGTGGGGTAGGAGGCGATGGCAAGGATGTCAAAGGTTTCGGGGTCGATTGCCACAGCCGCTCCCGCGTTGCAGTTGGCACCGCGTTCTACGCTTCCGTCAGCGCGCTCGACTACGTACGCGACGTTTTCACGCAAGCCGTCCTCTGCGGCGACCTGCAGATCGATGTCGATGGTCAGATAGACGTCGTTCCCCGCAACAGGCTCCTTTTTGACGGTCACGCCGACGATGTTCCCCGACGCGTCCTCCTCGATGATCAGCTCGCCGTCACTGCCGTGGAGATACTCCTCAAAGGCAAGCTCGCAGCCCGATTTTCCCACAATGGCGTTCATCTGATAGCCCTGCTCGTTGTAGTAGTCCCACTCCTCTGAGTAGATCGGTCCCACCGTGCCGAGGATGTGCGAGGCGTAGCCGGGGTAGTTGTAAACGCGCTCAATGTTTACCGTAAAGGTCACGCCTGCAGGGGACAGCTCCTTGACGTAGGTCATCAAAGGAAGTCCCACGTTCTCGGCAAAGGTGTATTCTCCTGCCGATTTGAAGCCGATCGCGTCCATGTCATAGCGCAGACGGATCAGGCGGTCGATCGCGTCATCGTCAAACAGCCGCTTGTCCTCGCTGTCGGTCGCCAACAGATCGTAGGTCATCACGTAGTAATCGGTGACCTCCCGTGCGGTGGCGTCCTTCTCCAGACCGATCGCCTTCAGCACCTTCTGCATACGGTAATAGGTGACCGAATCGGCGTCGGCGGCTTCCTCGGAAAGCGTGTAATATGGATAAGCTCCCTCAAAGGGGAAGTATTTTTCGGTATGCTTTTCCTGCTCGCCGTTCTTGCGCAACGCCTCGATCAGCTGCAGGCAGGTCTCGTTCGCGCGATTCAGCCCCGACGCGGCAAGGGCGGAGTAGGAAAGGGTGAGGTCATAGGTATAGCGGTTTGTGACCAGCGGCTTGCCGTTGCGGTCATAGATCTCGCCGCGTACGGCTTGCACGGTGACCGTGCGTGTGTTGGTGTCGGTGTCGTAGGTGTTCTCCCTGCCGATGATCTGAATGTAAAACAGACGTCCGAGATAAATCACACAGATCAGGCAAAAAATCGCGGCTACAGCCATATATCGGATCACAGGCGTTCTTTTCGCGGTCATGTCGGACGTCTCCTTTCTAAAAATCAATAATTTGCTTGCAAATTTTCTCAGAGATGACACGCGTGGTGCGCTAAATTAAGTCCGTCATCTTGAGCTTGTCGAAACCCGCAGGGCGACCGAAACGAAGTGAGGATCGGATCTCGGACGTGCCGCTATAGTGAGTCGAGGCTGTAGACAAAAGCAGGTCCAACCGTTAGATTGCAAAAATTCCTTAGCCACTTTTTTCTTTGACACCACAGGCGAAAACTTTTACTAAACTGACGAAAGTCGTTTGTTTTATCTACTGTCTGATGCGTTGTGTCAGAATGACGCGGTATTGAGCCAGAACATCAGCACCGTGACGGCGGCAAAGAACCAGATGCCGGGGTTGATCAGCAGGACGCGGCACCACTCCTTTTTTGTCAGCGGTGCCTCTGCCTTGCGGAATTTGATATGCTTCCACAAAAGCACAAGCGCGATGGGAGTGCCGACCAGACAAGCACCCAAAAATGCGTAGTAGCCAAGCATCATGGCAAGCGGGATCAGATTTTGCAGAATGCCTTCAAAGGATCCGCTTTCGAGTGCTTCGAGATCCATCATTTTGAGCATTGCGGGTGCATAGACGCCGCCAATAAGATTGACGATCATGTGAAGCAGAACGGTATAGCGAAGCTTGCCCGTGTAGATATAGAGGTATCCGAAGAGAATGCCGATGGCGGCGGCGTAAAAGAACTGATAGAAGTTGCCATGGAGCAGACCGAAGGCGATTCCCGAGAGCAGGACGGCGGGAAGGTCACCAAAGGGGAGAAGCCGATCGATGATCAGCTTGCGGTAGAAGATCTCCTCCATGATGGGAGCTAAAATCCCAATAAAGAGCAGATTTGCCCACAGGGGAGAGTTGACGGTGACCTCCTGCAGGTCATACTCGGGGATCTCACCCGTCAATGCGCCGATCAGGGAGGTGACGATATTGCTCACGATGCTGCCGACAAAGGTCAGGGCAAAGCAGAGCGCGATCATGCCGAGAAAGGCGAGAAAGCCAAGCTTTTTATTCTGACGCTCGACCGTGGAGGACTGCGGAATCAGGCGATAGAGCAGGAGCGAGAGCGGCATGGCAACGGTGTACATGGGAATGCTCGAAAAGACCAAAGAAAACCAGGCTTGATCGGCAAGTGAGGGTGCGAGAATTCCGATGATGACGCCGAGCAGGAGCTGTAGCAGGACGGTTGCCAGGAAGATAAAGGCGATCGCCGCCGCAGGGACGGCAACGCGTAGCTTTTCTCCACGCAGATTACGCGGTGGGGTCGGCAGAGCTTCGGGGATGGGGGGAGTGGGGTTGTTCATCATGATATGCTCCTTTCCAAAAGCGGTGAGATACGGGAAAACGCACAGGACTCTTCCCAAAGGGGTATGAACCAAAGCCGAGTCTGTGCGTTTTGTCGATTCCGACGCAGGTCGGATCCTATTTGACCTTGTAGCGGATGAACTGTGAGAAATCGCCGCCCGTGCTTTGTATCATTCTGCCAAGACCGATGCAAACGCAATCCTTGGGTCTCTTGGGAACGATCACGCGCACTCCTGTGCGGTTTTGTATTGCTTGGTCAATGCCCGGCAGAAGCGAGCCGCCGCCGACCAGAACGATACCGAAATCAAAGATGTCGGCAGAAAGCTCGGGGGGGGTGGTCTCGAGCGTCATTTTGACCATGGAGACGATCTCGGAGAGCGGATCGCGAATGGCTTCGCGGATCTCGGCGGTTGAAACGGTGATGGTGGTGGCGTGACCCTTGCGCAGGTCACGTCCGCAGACCTCGGCACTTCCGCGGTCGATGCCCTCGACGGCGGTACCGATCTTCTTTTTGAGCATTTCGGCAGAGATCTCACCGATCAGCACGTTTCGCGTTTGCTTGAGATAGTTGATGATGGCGAGGTCCATTTCGTCGCCTGCGGTGCGCAGGGAATTGGACTGCAC
>JAZOPW010000379.1:0-7110 GCA_045655785.1 Eubacteriales bacterium | reverse complement strand
AGCCTGATCACCTTCCGCGAGTACACCGCACACAACCCGGGAAAAGCAGGAAAATACATTCTGTTGTTTTCTGCCTTTAATTTTGGATTTATGATCCTGTTGACTGTCCTCTCTTCCTTTTTAATATGAGAAAAGAAACGCAAAAAATGCCGTATCAACCCCGATACGGTATTTTTTCTTGTAATTTTTTCAAAAATATGTTAAAATAGATGTGACGAACCGCTAAAAAAAGGTACTGTAAGGGTGAAGACGTCTTTGGAGAGGAGGATTTTCATGAATGACAGAACGATCATTTCTTTGTTTTGGCAAAGGGATGAACAAGCAATTGCAGAAACGCAACAAGCATACGGAAAATTTTGCTACTCGATCGCCAACCGTATTCTTTCAAACCGAGAGGATGCAGAAGAATGCGTGAACGATGCATATCTTGCTCTTTGGAATTCAATCCCACCCGAAAAGCCACAGCATTTCAGTGCCTTTCTTGGAAAAATTGTCAGAAATTTATCTCTGAAAAAATACCGTGCGCGTAGCACGCAAAAGCGAAGCGGCGGTGTGGTGCTGGCATTGGATGAGCTTTCGGAGTGTATTCCCGACACGAAAACCCTGCAGGAGGACTTACGTCAGGAAGAGCTTGCACGTCTTTTAGACGAATTTTTGCGCTCACTTCCCGAAAATGAACGTAATATCTTTTTGCGAAGATATTGGTTTTTTGACTCCATTGCGGACATTTGCGAACGGTACGATTGCAAAGAAAGCAAGATTAAGATGACACTTTTCAGAACCCGTAAGAAACTATATGAAACTTTAAAAAAGGAGGAACTTATCCTGTGAAACCCGAAGATATTCAAAACGCGCTTGCAGATATCGGTGAAGATTTGATTGAAAACGCTGCCGATGCAAAGCCAAAAAGAATCAAACGACACATTAAAAAATGGCAAGCAATACTTGCGGCAACACTTGCCGTTTCCATTTTACTCGGTGCTTTTCTAATCCCAAAAATCAACTCTGGGAATCACGATATTCCAAAAATCGATTATCCCATTATATCCGGTCCTAATATTGATCCGCATACAATTTTGGCGGCACAATACCCTGTCTGCGCACCGTTCCCGGATTATAGTCTGCAAAAGGATAATTGTGATCTTTACCAAACATTATGGAATGCTTGGCAAGAGCAAGAGTTTGAAAAAAGGAAGCTTTTCAATCAAACAGATCTTGAAATGAATAATTTTTCAATTGATATTTTTCAAGAGCTGTTATCAAAATCAAAAAATGAAAATTTAGTGTATTCACCTATCAACCTTTATCTTGCGCTTTCCATGGCTGCGGAAATTTCAGACGGCAATGCACGTCAAGAATTACTGAATCTTTTAGGTGTTTCAGATATTGATAGCTTGCGAAACCAGATTAACTCACTTTGGCTTTCCCACTATTCGGACGACGGTATAGAAAAGCTTCTTCTTGCAAACTCTGTTTGGCTCAATCAAAACCTAACCTATAAGCAAGAAGTGTTAAATATTTTAGCAGAAAAATATTACGCGTCCTCTTTTCAAGGCACAGTAGGAAGTGAAGAATACAACAAGCTGTACCGTGATTGGTTAAATGAACAAACAGGAGGATTTCTCAATGATCGGGTACAATCTGAAGAAATTGATCCCAGAACCGTTATCATGCTCGCATCTACGATTTATTTTCAAGCGAGATGGCAATCGGAATTTGTCAAACAAAAGAACGTGATTGAAAAATTCTACACCCCCAATCGCTCTGTAAAATGCGAATATTTACGAACAACAAAAAATATGTATTATTATTGGGGGTCGGATTTTTCTGCAATAGAGTTGTACTTTAACAGTGGCAGTTCTATGTGGTTCATTCTTCCGGATAAAGGTGTTTCGATCTCCAAGCTGATGCAATCATCTGAGGTGACAGAATTCCTGAAAGACAAAAAGAATTGGAATCAAAAAAAAGAAATGGAAGTAGATCTTTTTATGCCGAAATTTGATATTACTTCCCAAAATGATTTGGAAAATATTGTTCGCAAATTGGGTGCAAGTGAAATTTTTCAACTTGATAACAATGCTTTCTCCCCCATTTCCGAGTTGGAAGGAATATACGTCAATAAAATCACACAAAACACGCGTGTTGCAATCGATGAGCAAGGTTGTGAGGCAGCCTCATACACCCAAATTATTTATTATACCGGCGGTATGCCGCAAGACCAAGAAAAAGTGGAATTCAAACTAAACCGTCCATTTCTCTTCCTTGTCTCTTCAACGTATGACACACCGCTGTTTATGGGCGTTGTAAACGACCCAACCCGTTCCGAGTGATTAAAACAACAAAGCAACCGAGATCAACAGGTCTCGGTTGCTTTGTTGTTTATGCGAATCAATTAAGCCTTGCCAACGGAACCAAACAACTCCATCTTTTCCTTTACGGTTGCCTTGATTGCCTCAAAGCCGGGAGCCAGAAGCTTTCTGGGGTCAAAGCCCTTGCCCTGCTGATCCTTACCTGCCTCGATATAAGCGCGGGTAGCTGCAGCGAAGGAGAGCTGACACTCGGTATTGACGTTGATCTTGGAAACGCCAAGATTGGTTGCCTGTTTGATCATATCCTCGGGGATACCTGTGCCGCCGTGCAGAACGAGGGGCATCTTGCCAACCTTTTCGGATACGGCTGCCAAAGTCTCAAAGGAAAGACCGGGCCAGTTTTCGGGATACTTACCGTGAATGTTACCGATTCCTGCTGCAAGCATGGTAACACCAAGATCTGCGATCATCTTGCACTCGTTGGGATCTGCGCACTCGCCCATACCAACAACGCCGTCCTCTTCTCCGCCGATGGAACCGACCTCGGCTTCAAGAGACAGCCCCTTTTCCTCGCAAACCTTTACCAGCTCGCGAGTCTTTGCTACGTTTTCATCGATCGGGTAGTGAGAGCCATCGAACATGATCGAAGAGAAGCCTGCCTCGATGCACTTGTAGCAGCCCTCGTAAGAGCCGTGGTCGAGATGGAGCGCAACGGGAACTGTGATCTTCAATTCATCGATCATAGCCTTAACCATATCTGCAACCGTTTTGTAGCCGCACATATATTTGCCTGCGCCCTCGGATACACCGAGAATAACGGGAGACTTCTGCTCCTCTGCGGTAAGCAGAACAGCCTTTGTCCACTCCAGGTTGTTGATGTTGAACTGTCCTACTGCGTAGTGACCTTCCTTTGCTTTGGTAAGCATTTCTTTTGCTGAAACTAACATAATGAACCTCCTTATGCTTTAAAAACGCATTTGAATACATTATATACCAAAACTCGAAAAAAATCAAGTGTTTTTTTGATATAGTCAGAAGATTTTCAAAAAATTCATGAAGAACGACTTTTGGAGCATAATAAAAGCAGTTTAAAAAGGCAGGAAAAAGATATGAGAACAGAAAGATCAGAAATACAGCACCGTAAAATGACAGAAAACAGTATCCGCTCCCTGATCATTTACTTTGCGGCACCCACAACCGTGAGCATGATCGTCACCGCGCTCTACAGTCTTGCGGATGCATTTTTTGTATCCGAGCTTGGAACTGCGGCATCGGCGGCGGTTGGTGTGACCTTTGCGATTCAAGCCTTGATTCAAGCAGTTGGCTATACGCTTGGGATGGGAGCAGGAAGTCTGATGTCCCGCTCTTTGGGGGCGAAACGCAACAAGGATGCCAATTCCTATGCTATAACAGCCTTTTTCCTTTCCATTCTGTTCGGAATTCTGATCATGACGGTTGGATTGGTATGGGGGGCTTGGGTAATCCGTCTCCTGGGTGCCACGCCAAGTGTCTTCCCTCTTGCGCTCTCCTATGCAAAGTATATCTTTCTTGCCGCACCGTTTATGTGCGTGTCTTTTGTGCTCAGCCAGCTTTTGCGAGCCGAAGGAAAGGTCATTTGGTCTATGGCGGGGCTTGCCGTTGGAAGTATTCTCAACATTGTATTGGATCCGTTTTTCATCCACACCTGTCACATGGGGATTACGGGTGCCTCCTTTGCCACGTTGATCAGCCAGATCGTCGGCGTCGTTGTGCTGTTCTCGGCATATCTATTCAAGCAAACGCACGTCAATCTACTGACCAAATGCAATTTCAGGCAATTCCAAAATGCAGGTCAAATCTTTTTGACAGGACTTCCCTCTACCTTTCGGCAGGGCTTGATCGCGCTTGCAACCATCCTGACCAACCATGCCGCAGCCCTTTGGAGTAACGCCGCAGTCGCCGCGATTTCGGTTGTCACACGGTTGTTTTTGCTTGCCTTCAGTATTTGTTTGGGTGTCGGACAAGGAATGATGCCTGTGGTCGGCTATAACTACGGCTTTGGTCGCTTTGACCGCGTGCGGCAAGCCTTTTGGTTTTCGGTTCTTCTGTCGAGCATCTCCATGCTGGCCGTAAGCATTCCCGTCCTGATTTGGACCGAGCCCTTGATTCGTTTTTTCCGCAATGACCCCGAGGTCATCGCCATCGGTACGGTGGCAATGCGTTTGCAATGCAGTGTGTTTCTGTTGCATGGACTGATCACCTGTACCATTATGATGCTGCAGGCAATCGGAAAACGCCTTGCCGCTGCTGTTCTTGCCTGTGCAAGACAGGGCCTCTTTTTTCTGCCCTTGATTTTTTGGATTCCCTCTGCATTCAAAATTCAAGCCCTAATCTATGTGCAACCGATCGCAGACGCGCTCACCTTTTTGTTTGCAATTCCCTTTGTCATTCACCTGATCCGTTTCTTAAAGCAAAAAGAAAAAAACGCGGAGAAATCATGTGCGATCTCTCCGCAGTCTTAATCAAGTGCATTCCTTTCAAATCAGATCACAAATTTCAAGCAAGGAAGACACCCGATAGTCCACCTCTTCATTCGGGTACTTGTTCTCTGCATCCCAAAGACACCCCTTCATTCCCGCGTTCATACCAGCCTGTGCGTCGATCGGTCGGTCACCGATCATCATACAACGCTTCGGATCGAGTGAGAAATCCTTCTCTAAATGTAGCAGAGCGTCCGGTGCAGGCTTTCGCGGAAAGTTGTTGTCTGCAGTTAAGATGTACTCAAAAAGTGAAGCAATTTCAAAGTGTTGGATGATTTTTTTCACTACGTCGCCGGAATGTGTGTAGATATACAGCTTTTTCCCTTTTTGCTTTGCGAAATTCAAAAGTACAAGTGCCTCTTCAAATGGGCGAAACTCGCTTACAAATTGGTTTTGCCAATACAAAAACTGTTCGGAATATTCCTCACGCGTAAGATAGACATCCCACCCCAAAGTCGTGTAGGGTAAACCTGTACGGATCTTTAACAGGCGGTCAATTTCGGCTTCATCGGCGGTTATTTCAATTTCATTCGTTTGCGCAATTTGTGCTATGATACGGTTGAATACGGGATAAGAATCCGAAATCGTTCCGTCAAAATCAAATATCAAATGGTCAATCATGTCTGTTCCCCTTCTTTTTGGAGGGTTCTCTGTCGGACTCGGGATAGATCGGATCAAAAACAGACGTGAATTTGATGTCACGAATTCCAAGATAATATGCCAATCCGCACACCAGGATGGAGGGCAGCGGAATCAGGAAGTAAACGCCCCAATAAGAATTCAGCGCGGCGCCGAAGAGGTGATTGGCAAGAAGACCCGTGTACATTCCCTCGATCATCACAGCAATCGTTGCACTAATGCCGCCAATCGAGCTGAATACCGAGTCGGGCAACAAATTTGCCAGCATGATAAAGATCGCCAAAAGGAAGTTGAGGCTGTTGGCGCAAAGAGAGATCAGGGATCCCGTAAAGAGATTTTTCGGCTTCCTGCCGTTCTCCACCGAAACCTTGTCTCGGTAACCGATTTCCCAGGTCATGGTATACAACAAAAACAAATAGAACAGGATGGCACAAATGCTGGTGATATTTCGCAACGTCGGGTTTTGTGCTTTTCCTGCTGCAAGGACCAAAACGAATCCGAAAACGGCGGTTGCAAACTGATTCAGAAACATTTTGACCATATTATAGGAGTGGGTTTGAAAAAAAGACTTCATTCATACACCTCATATGATTTCCGCATAGCAAACGGATACTGGCTCTATTATATCAAATTTCATGGAAAATGCAACACGGGCGGACAAAAGTTTACAATTTATCAACTAAAAAATCAAGATATGTAGTATAATAGAGGTATCAACATTGGAGGTAAAACATGTCGAACATCATTTCCGCTCGGGAATTCTCCCCTTCCATCCAAGAATACGTTGCCTATAAATCCTCCATACAGGGATGCTCTAAAAAGACTGTGGAAGAGTATATGCTGGATCTGCGCACCTTTTTCCGATACCTGATCGCACGGGAACGGGACATCAATATGCATTCCGAGGAATTCACCAAGCTTGACGTCAGCACGATCGGTCTGGAACAGCTTGGCAATATCCGTGCCGAGGATCTGTATGATTTTCTGTTATATACAAACGATATGCGCGGAAATCAGTGGTCTGCGCGCTCGCGAAAGCTTTCCGCGATCCGATCCTTATATAAATATCTTGTCAACAAGCGTCATCTGCTTGAATACAACCCAACCGTTGACATCGATTCTCCCAAGCCAAAGAAATCTCTTCCAAAGGTGCTTACCTTGGAGGAATCCCTACAGCTTTTGGATGCGGTCGAGCAGGACCGAGAATCCAAGTACCGCACCCGCGACTATGCGATTCTAACGCTGTTTCTCAATTGCGGCATGCGACTCTCGGAGCTTGTCGGCATCAATTTGTCCGATATTGATTCGGGATTTCTCTCCATGCGTGTAACAGGTAAAGGAAACAAGGAGAGAATCGTGTATCTGAACGACGCCTGCAAGCTGGCTCTGCAGGACTATATTGCCGAGCGAAAAAGCACCAAATATGCTCACGTACATGACAATGCCCTCTTTTTGAGCCGTTTGGATCAAAGAATGAGCGTCAAGACCGTGCAGGCAATGGTTTATAAATATTTGCGTCTGGCGGGCTTGGAGGCAAAGCACTACTCGGTACATAAGCTGCGTCATACTGCCGCCACACTGATGTATCAGACAGGGCATGTCGATGTTCGTGTGCTGAAGGAGATTCTCGGACACGAGCAGCT
>JAZOPW010000378.1:0-2883 GCA_045655785.1 Eubacteriales bacterium | reverse complement strand
ACTGTATCAGTTCCCGTTCTTTATCAGGGAACAAATGCGGAATACGATTGGGATGTGAGCGCCGTTTTCAATGGATCAAAAAGCACTTTCGCTACCGTTACGATGGACGGCATCAACACGCCATACGTCATTGGCAAGCTGGAAACGCCAACGGTTATCTCCTCCATCACGTATTATATCGAGCATACCGATGCAGGAAATGCCGCAGGAATGAATTTCTATCTTTCTGTCACGGGCGAGGATGGCAGTTGGGTCTCGGTGGGATCAATCGGTACGGCGTCGGATGCCTCCTCGGTAAAAACCAAGACCGAATATACACTTTCGGTGACCGACTCTACCGCATATTCCTACCTCAAATGGGAAAACGGGACACTTGGTTCTTCCGCTTGCACGATTGGTCAGATCCGTGTTTATACAAATGTGTCGGCTTTGGAGGTGTTGCCGATAACCTACGAATCGTCTACGGGTGTCACAAACGGTGGCAGTGCGTCGAAGGTTTTTCTTTCAAGCAATACAACCTCATGGAATGTGAGTGCCGACGGATCGGTGACGGGCTCGTTTGCGTCTCCGTCCTGCTTGACCGCTGTGACGCTGACCACTCATGGAAGCTACCCCATTCGCCTGCAGAATGTAAAGGTAGAAGGGCTTCGCGCAAATTCCGAGAAGTGGGAAACGCTCGCAATTGCGAATAATATTCAAAACTGTCAGGGCACGACTCTGACGCTTGGCGTGGAAAGCTGTAACCTGTACAGTAAGATCCGTATCAGCGGTGGAGTGGAAAAGGGATATTTTTCACTTGTCAACGTCACCGCATACGGCTTTTCTGTTTCAAGGGATATTCCCGTGGCACGCTATTCGCAGGCTACCACGCCGAAGGACGGTTATCAGTCCATCCGATTCCTTTCCACCGTGCAGACATCCGATTATGAGGAGCTTGGATATTATATTACGGCGCGGATCGACGGTGGAGATACCATCCCGATCGAAAAGGCTTGTCAGTATCTTTATGAATCCGTGACGGCAAAGAGTCCAGACGGTTCGATTGATATGAAGGACAGCTTTTCGGCAGAGCAGCTTGGCGGAAAATATGTTTATGCACTTACAGTCAACATGGTTCCCGTGGAGGACGGCGTAACGGTTTCCTTTGTTGTCACGCCATACGCAAAGGTCAATCTGAACGGTGTGACGGTTGAGATATGGGGAGATTCCACAATGACATCCTATACAGGCGGTGTATGTGACTACGCCCCCTCGGATCTGACTTAAAGGAGGATGTGTGATGAAAAAGACGTATATTGCCCCTGTGGTCAGCATACTGATCTGTGAGGATACGGACATTCTGACATACAGCATCAGTACATCGGGATTTGGCGATCAGGTGATCTTTACGAAGAAAACCAAATCATAATTTGCAAAAACAGAGAAGAGCAGCCAATGCAAAACGCAATTGTTGCTCTTCTCTTTTATATCTTTATATCAAGCGTTTTCGTTGGATTCCAACTCAATGGTAGCCGATACGATGAATTTTTTAACCGAGTCAATGATCTTTTCGCACTGTGGCTTGTTGTCATAGGACTCACCGATGAACGCGGGAGCCGAGCCGATGTTCTTCAGAACATAACGGAAATTGCCGAACTTGTCGCGGTCAACGAAGAAGTTTCCAACATATGCGGCGCGCTTGAAGGAATCAACACCGTCGCGGCAAGCCTTTTCGCTTGCATAGTAGCGGCTGGAGTAGAGGATCTGTCCGTTGTTGGCGGTCAGATAGAAGCAATAGTGCTTGTCATCCTCACAGCAAATTTCAAACTTGCCCATTTTTTGTGCCTGCTCCTCAGCCTTTGCAACAGCCTTCCAGTCGATGTCATCGGGTGTGCGCTTGCTGTTCTTGGCGGCTTCATAAGCGGTGATGGCTTCCTTATCGGGATTGTAACGGATGATCTTGGAGCAAGACGCAAACTTTTTCACCGATTCCACGCACTTCTGGCATTGCTCCTTGGTGGTGTAGTTTTCGCCGTAATATTTGCGTGCCAAAATGAAGCGGTATCTGTTGTATTTGTCTACCTTTACGTCGAAGTTGCCTTCCGCAACCGTCTTCTTAAAGGTTTTGATGCCATTGATCGCGCCTATGAGGGTGGTGAAGCTGGGGCTGTCGAACAGCATCTGACCGTTATTTGCGATCAGATAGAAATGGAATCCGTCTACCTCCAGCTCAAACTCATACTTACCAACCGCCTTGGAGCTGCTTTTCAGAATTTCGGTATCAGCCTCGGCAATTGCCTGATCAAATGCCAGGCGGATGTCCTCCTCGGTTGTCATGAAGAAGGGACGCCCCATAGCCGCAGTCTTTGCTACGGGAGCCGTTTTGGGAGCGGCAGGTCTTGCAGCAGGAGTTGCGGGCTTTGCAGCAGGTGTTGCCGCTTTTTTAGCAGGAGCCTTTGCTGTGGAAGCCGCTTTTGCAGGTGCTTTTGCCGCAGGCTTTGTTGCGGGGGCTGCTTTTGCGGGAGCCTTTGCTACAGGCTTGGTCTCGGAAGACGCCGCTGTGGGAACCTTTACGTTTTTGATGGAGGGACCCTTGGCAGACTGCTCCGCCGCTGTTTTTTCCTCCTTTGCGGATTCCTTTTTGTTTTTCTTGAACATGTCGAACAGTGCCATATCGTACCTCCGTAAATGATATAATTTGAGATCTGTTATCTTATACTTCATTTTACCACAATTTATCCATGTTGTCAACCGAAAAAAATATTTTTTCAGTTTTTTTCAAAAAAGCAAGGAAGAAAAAAAGACGCAAATTGCAATAGCAAGTTGCAATAGTTTTCAAAATAGTAACAAATCAAGATAGAGTGAAGTTTTAATGCCCTGCGGGGTGACGGAGGGCGAGGCGAG
>JAZOPW010000377.1:0-4928 GCA_045655785.1 Eubacteriales bacterium | reverse complement strand
CGCAAGGAGTTGGAGCAAACCAATTCGGCAAACCCGGGGGTATGGTGAGCAGGCGTAAGCTTATGCGGCTTCATTTCGAACAGGTCAACCCGAACACCGCGCTCTGCCGCTTGCCATGCCGCCTCACACCCCGCAAGTCCTGCCCCGTAAATATGAATCGTTTTTGTCATATCCTTCTCTTATCGGTTTTGTTCGTTCATTGCCTCAAGCTCGCCCTCGCGAAGCTCACGGGAATATCCGCAATCGCTTTCGTGGCAAACCAACAGGATCTTTCCCTTCTTACGGAACAAAAGCTTGCCGCAATTGGGGCAATTTTCTTTGACAGGCATATCCCAGGACGAAAAATCACAGGTGGGATAATTCTCACAGCTATAGAACACGGTGTGATTGCGACCGTACTTGGTCACGATCTTGCCCTCACATTTGGGACAGCTCACGCCCGTATCACGCACGCGCGCCTTGGTAAACTTACACTCGGGATAGCGACTGCAAGCGTAGAAGCTTCCGAATTTACCCGTACGCAATACCATATCAGAGCCGCATTTTTCACATTTGAAATCGGCAATCACGGGGGCCTTCTTGCTTTCCTCGCTCTCCTCCTGTGTATGCTCCTCACTGACAGGAGCAGTCAAGGGCTTGGTGTTGCGGCAGGTGGGATAGTTGGGGCAAGCCGCAAACTTTCCGAAGCGACAGTTGCGAACCACCATGCGGCTTCCGCACTTTTCGCAAATGAAGTCGGTCTCCTCCGGCGGTACCTCAATGGAATTTTCCCCAATTGCCTTTTCTGCCTTTTCAAGCTGCTTGGAGAAATCCTTCCAGAAATCGTTGAGAACATTGAGCATTGTTTCCTCACCGTTTTCGATCTCGTCGAGATCATTCTCCATTTCGGCGGTAAAGCCATAGTCCACGATGGTGGGGAAATGCTCCTGCATCAAATTGTTTGTAACCTCTCCCAGGGGGGTGGGAACAAATGCCTTCCCCTCTCTCTTGACATAGTTACGTGCCAAAATGGTGGAAATGATAGTGGCATAGGTGCTGGGACGTCCGATATCGAGATCCTTGAGCATCTGAATCAGGGACGCATCGTTATAGCGTACGGGTGGCTCGGTAAAATGCTGGGTCAAATCGGCATCGTCCGCCATCAGATTTTGTCCTTGCGTCAGCTCGGGCAGACGGATATCCTTGACCTCGGCAGGATCATCCGCACGGTTGCCCGATTCCTCCTCGCTCTGCTCATAAAGAGCCATATAGCCGGGGAAGCTGACGGAATAGCCGCTGGTACGGAAAATATAGCCCGCGCAAATGAAATCAATGGTAATGGTATCCAAAACAGCCGACTCCATCTGGCTGGCAATGAAGCACTCCCAAATCAGCTTATAAAGCTTATACTGATCGGGGGTCAGCTGCTTGCGGATACGCAAGGGCTCAAGTGCCACATTTGCGGGACGGATTGCCTCGTGTGCATCCTGTGCGCCTGCCTTGGACTTGAAAACACGGGGCGTTTCGGGACAGTAGCTGTCACCGTACTTTTGTTTGATGAATGCGCGTGCGGAATCCTGGGCGTCAGCAGAAACACGAACCGAGTCGGTACGCATATAAGTGATCAGACCCTGTACACCGCCAAATTCGGAGCCGAGGTTGACACACTCGTAAAGCTCCTGTGCCACACGCATGGTGCGTTGAGATTGGAAGACAAGCTTGCGGAACGCCTCCTGTTGCAAAGAGGACGTGGTAAAGGGTGCCGCGGGCATTTTATGCCTGGAAGCCTTTTTCACCGTGTGAACGGTATATTTCTTACCGTTGACCGCATCCGCAACCGCATTTGCCTCTGCCTCATTGTTCAGGCGAATCTTTCCGTTTTCGTCTCCCCAGAAGTGTACAACAAAGCTCTTACCGTCATCACTGTGAAGCGTGGCGTCGATCGACCAATACTCCACGGGAACAAAGGTACGGATCTTCTCTTCTCTCTCCACGATGATGCGTGTTGCAACCGATTGGACACGTCCCGCGCTCAATCCGCTCTTCACGTTTTTCCAAAGCAGAGGACTCAGCTTATATCCGACGATACGGTCCAGGATACGGCGTGTTTGTTGAGAGTTGACCAGATTCATATCGATCTGTCTCGGTGCCTTGATCGCCGCCTTGACAGCGGTCTTGGTCACCTCGTTAAAGCAGATTCGCTGTGTCTTCTCCACCGGGATCCCCAACGCGATCGCAAGATGCCATGCAATCGCTTCGCCTTCACGGTCAGGGTCGGTTGCGAGAAAGATTTTATTTGCAGCCTTTGCTTCCTTACGGATCTCCTTGATAAGATCACCCTTGCCGCGAATGTTGATATAGTGCGCATCAAAATCATGCTCAATATCAACACCAAGCGTGCTCTTGGGAAGATCACGGACATGTCCAACAGAAGCAATTACCTTGTAGTTGGTTCCGAGATACCCCTTAACCGTCAAGGCTTTGGACGGGGACTCCAATATAACCAGATTGTTTGCCATTTTTCGACCAAGTTTTTGCCGCGCAAAAACTTCCTTTCTTCGGGATTTCAAGTTTTGGTATATAATGCACCCGGAAGCTTTTGGATCACTCCCAGGATCTCAAGCATCGTTAAAGCGGCTATGATATCGCCATACGGATATCCCAGACCGCTCAAAGCATCCGCCGAGACCGCACGGTCATCAGGAATGGTTTGCAGGATCGCAAGCTGAAGAGGCGAAAGCGAGGAAAGAACCTCATCCGGGGTTTTTCGCGACTCCTTGACTGCCGACTCCTGCACCTTCGTTTCTTTCGCTGTCTTTACAGACTTTGGCTCGTCCTGCTTCTCACAGGTCTTCTTTTGTGGCCCAGAGGGTCGCTCCGCACTCTTAGCAGATTTCTTTTTGCTCTCCTCTACAGGCTCAGCCGCACGAACCGACGGTGAAGCCGCCGACCGTTTCGTCAGCTCGATCACACCCATCCGATCAAGATAAGCAAGATCGGCTCGCAGATTCGCATCGACCTTTGCCAACGCCTCACAGTTCAGCCTTTCGGCATAAACGTACTGATACGGCTCCAAAATATCGGCACCGCACAAAGCAAGACGCGCACCGTCACGCAACAGCCCGTTGGTTCCCTCCGCACCGTGACTGCCCACGTTTGCAGGGATCGCGAACACATCTCTTCCCTGCGCGATGGCATCCTTTGCGGTGATCAGCGAACCACTCCCCAGCCCTGCCTCTACCACAACGGTTCCACGTGTGATACCGCTAATCAATCGGTTACGGATTGGGAAATGATAGTGATTGGGACGCGTTCCGGGCGGATATTCGGAAAGCAGGACACCCTTTTTCAGGATCTCATTCTTCAGAACCGCATGATGCTTCGGATATACGACATCAGGCCCCGAGCCAAGGATCGCCACGGTTGCACCGCCGCCCGCAATTGCGCCTGCGGCACTGACACCGTCGATTCCCGCCGCCATACCGCTCACGACCAAAACGCCTGCGGTTGCCAGCTCATAGGCTATTTTATACGCCGATTGGAGCCCGTATGCGCTCATGCGCCGAGTCCCCACCATACCGATCGCCAAGGAACGGTTAAAATCGGGCAATTCTCCGCTGTAATACAGAAGCACGGGCGGATCGGGAAGCTCACGCAATGCAACGGGAAAGCGTTCATCCTGATAAGTCAGAATCTCAATACCCAGTCGCTCGCAATCATCCAGAATCTCGGTCGCCCGCCCAAGATCCTTGTTACAGATCCCGCGCCATGTACGCGGCAGGAGCCCCTCTATGCGCTCCAGCTCCTCTTCCTCTGCATGAAACAAGTCGTACGGATGATCGTAACATTCGATCAACGTTTTAAAATTTCGGTTCGCCGCGCCCAAAGCCTCGGAAAGCCATATCCAAAACAACATTTCTCTCTGCATACTCAATCCATACCTCCATATCAGTTTGTTGGTTTATTTATGCACGAATTCCCACATCAGGATCGATGCCGCCACAGCCGCGTTAAAGGATTCGGCACGGTCAGTCATGGGGATCATCACGCAGCCGTCGCAAGAGGCAATCGTCTCATCCGAGAGGCCGTGTCCCTCGTTGCCGATAACAACACAATCTCCCGTGCGAACCTCCAGCTCGCCCAGGATCTCGGCATGCTGATGCAGTGCCGCGGCATACACCCGTCTGCCGCTCTCACGCAGCATTCGAATGACCTCCTTCAGATCCTTCACGCGGTCGATGCGCTGATTAAACAGCGTTCCCATCGAAGCGCGAACTGCACGTGGATTGTAAATATCGGCACAGTCCTCACTCAGGATCAAGCGATCAACTCCGATGGCTGCCGCACTGCGGATCACCGCACCGATGTTGGACGGATCCCGTACCGATTCCAACAGCACTACAGAGTCGTTCGGACCCACCGAAAAATCCGCGCTATTATATATTGTAATGTTTTTTTGAAATTTGTCAATATATTTTGCTACACAAATTACGCCTTCCGGCGATTTTTCTTCCGAAATTTTATCAAAAAGCTCGTCAGTCAGCACCAGAGTCCGCCATTCTCCGTCAAACAGCGACCTTCCGCAGTTCGCCACCACAGCCTCGTCCAATGACCGCAATCCGCTTTCCCGCACCGCGACAAGCTCGATCTCCAATCGATTTCGAAGTGCTTCGGTCAGCAGCTTGATGCCGTCAAAACGGAACAAACGTCTTTCCTCTCTTGCCTTTCGATCGGTCAGCTTGCACAGCTCGACCACCGTTCGGTTCTGTCTTGAACGGACGATCTCAAAGTTTTCACGCATAAAAAACGCCCTCCAAACGTCAAAATACCGAGGTTTTCCTCAGCTTTCAAAGAGCTCTATCTATGACAAAAACCCGATGATTCCATCGGGTTTTCGATTGTTCGGATCAGAGGGCCGCCTTTGCCTGTGCGCACAGAGCTGCGAATGC
>JAZOPW010000376.1:0-10835 GCA_045655785.1 Eubacteriales bacterium | reverse complement strand
ACAACACCCCCTGCAAAGTCGGTGTTGTCTTTTCCGCCTGCCGCCATCGCCAGGTCATAGATCTCACCGTTCCCAAGCTGTTCCTTATCTGCCGGGGACATCGAGCCTGTCAGCTTATCGCGGTCCTCACCGCCAACGGTATTGACCGAAATGGTAACGTTTTTGTTCTCGCTGTCCTTGAGCTGATTCTGCAACAGCTCCTGCGTTGCCTTGTCAAGCGTGACAGAGCCCTTTTGGGTCTGGATCTCGCTTCCCAGATCCTCGGCACCGAGATTTGCCTCGGTCCCGCCGGTCGTTACAACGGTTTTGGTCTCGGTACAGCCCTCAACCGAGCACTTCTGACGGTTCTCGCCATCAGCGACCCATTTGTGGGCGTTGGGGTCGGAATATACCGTGCGGTAATCGCCCTCTGTACAGTTCTTACAATCATAGAATCTGGTACCCTCTTTTTGACAGGTAGCAAGATTCTCGGTCGTTACAACATAGGAGTGCGTCTCATAGCGTCCTACCTCCTTGGTCACCTCTGCCGGACAGTTGGCACAGGTTGCCTTTTGCATCTGGACGTGGACACAGGTGCCGTCCATTTCCTCATAGCTTTCCCATTCGGCACCCGAAACATCGTGAGGAAGCTTACTCGATTCGGAGGTATAAGAAGCATCACAGGTTGCACACTTGTAAACGTCGGTACCCGTTGCGGTACAGGACGCCGCCACGTAACGGTTGTCGGTGGTGTCGAGCGCATACTTGTGCTCACCCGTTGCAGGATTTCCAACCGCGCCGCATCCGTTCTCACAGTAGGATGCCTTGCCGCAGGTCGCCTCGGTCATCTTGTGTCCCGTTGCGGTCTGCACGTCGAACTGCTTCTCCCCTGCCGTACAGCCCTCGCGAGAGCACTTCTTCAGGGTATATCCGTTCTCCGTACAGGAAACCTTCACGGTATCTACCACGATCGACCAATCGTGACCGAGTGCCGCAGAGCCTTCTTTTTCGTAGCTGTCATGACAGCCGTCGTTTGTACATTCAAAATACGCCGCCTTGTCACAGGTTGCGGGGATCTCCACATAGCTGTGATCCAGCTTGGGAACAACGACCTGCGTGGTCTTTCCGCAGTTGTTCGCACAGTATTCATGCTTCGAGCCTGCGGCACTACAGGAGGGTGCTACCGATTTTGCGGGATCCTCTACCATGTTATGACCCAGCTTCGAGCCCTCTTCCGTAACCGTTTCTACGTAATCGCAGACCGAGCAGGTGCGCGATTTGTAGCCGTCAGCCTCACAGGTGGGAGGAACAAGAGTCCACTCGGCATCGGTTCCAACGCCGATCCAGCTGTGGTCTACCGTGGGAATGGTCTCCTCACCGCGCTCGGTGTAGCCACATCCCTTGTTGGTACAGGAGTACAGGGTATAACCCTCGGTGGTACAGGTGGGATTGAACACCGTTCCGCCGTCCAGCTGATGGCCGGGTGCGGTCAGACCCTCTGTATGGGTTGCTCCGCAGATACATCCCGTAATACGGTATCCGCTCTCCTCACATTTCGGAGCAAGATATTCCAGCTCCTGACTGTAATCATGAAGCGCAGTCTCTACATAACCGCAGTCCTTACACTCGCGGGTATGCTTGGTATCGTCCTCTGTGGAGGTCGCCCAGTCGGTAAAGTCATGCTCTTGGGTGTCAACCTTGCCGCAGACGCAGACGCTTTCATGCGCTTTGCCGTCGGCGGTGGGCTTCCACTCGGGAGCTTGGTGAATTTCGGATTCGAAGTATCCGCAAGCGCAGGTGCGGGAGTGGGTACCGTCCTCGTTATCGACCCATCCGTTCGGATATTCGTGAGTTCCTTCATTGGTCTTATCGGGGCAGTTGCCGCACTTCCGGAAGTGGTTGCCCTCGGTATCGTACTGCCATTGGTATTCATGCTTTGCAAGCTCACCGTAGGACGTATCACAAACCGAGCAGACCGCTTTTTCGGTACAGGAGGCAGTACCGCCCTTGTGGGCTTCTACCGTGGTTGTATCGATCTCATCACAGCGTACGCAGTACTTCCAGTGATTGGTTTCGTCGATGCCGCGCTGAGAATAATCGTGTCCAAGCTCCTTGCCCACTGTCAGACCGCAGACCTTACAATGCTTTGCCTCGGTACAGGTCGCATCGGCAAAATCATGGAGTGCGGAGGTCGATTCGATCTTCGCATGACACTCCTTACATTCGCGCCAGTGTGTGCCGGGCTCAACGGTCTCGTCATGGAGCCACTTGCTTTCATCGGGGGTATGCGCACTGACAGCACCGTAGGATGCTCCGCACACCTCACACTTCGCTTTTTCGGTACAGGTAGCCGTGCCGCCCTTATGGTAGGCTTCGTTGTGCTTTTTGGTGTTACAGTCACAGGGATTCCAGTGCGTGTCACCGCCATCGGTCACCCATTTCTCGGTATCGATCGCGTGATTGCTGTAATCCTTCTCGGTGTATTCCTTTTCGCAGACCTCACAGATCTTGCCGCTGCCGCAATCGGCAACGCCGCCGCTGTGCTTGGTCTCCTCCACGTGCTGATCACATTCCTTATCGGTACAAGGATACCAATGCACGCTGCCGTTGGAAAGATAGCCGTTGGTCTTATCGGCTTCGCAGACGTGCTCATAGACTGCGATCACATATTCACAAACCGTACAGTACTGCTCGGGGTTTGCACGGTCGGGAGCAGTGACGTTGGGGGTATGAGCTCCGACGTTCGATTTGACACCGCACTCGGTACACTCATGCCAGTGGTTGGACGCATCGGAGTGCCATACCTTATCATAGGTATGCGCACCTGTTGCATCGATTCGGATCTTGCTCTCATATCCGCAATCCAGGCAGGTCTTGACCTTTTCACCGGGTACGGCACAGGTGGGAGCCTTAACAGTCTCCTCGTCACTCCATCTCGTATGATACTCCAGCTTGACGTCTCCGCATTCACAGTACGCCTCATGCTGGGATCCGCCTGCAGGCTCGAAGCGATAGGTATAGGTATGCTCCTTCAGCTTGGGAAGCTGTTTCGTTTGGGTCGCATCGCAGACCGTGCATTCCTGACGAAGCTCACCAAATTTGGTGTGGGTCGCGGGTGTTTCGCCAACCGTCTTCCATTCATGATCGTCATAGAACACCTCACCGCAGGAGCAGGTTGCCTTATGCTGGGTATCGGTAGCCTTCACCCAATTCAAGGATGTGTCATGCTCCGGGAGCTTTTCGGTTTTTACCTTCTTGGTCTGACCGCAAACGCTGCACGCATAGATCAAAACGCCCTCTTGGGTATGGGTGGCTTCACTCTCCACCTCTTTTTGCACCCAATCGACGTGCGCCTCGGTGATCACGGATTTTTCACAGACCGAACAAACCTTTTTATGCTCGGTAGCGGAATGCTGTTCCCACTCTCCGTAGGTGTGCTCCTCCAAGGGAAGGGTCGTCGTCTTGACCGCGCCGCAATCCTTACAGGTCTTCGTCTCGGTACCGGGGGTGACACAGGTAGAGTCAACCGTCTCGGTCACTTCAAAGATATGCGCTATGGGCTCAGAAGGCTCTCCGCAACCGTCGCAATATTGAACGTGATAGTCATCGGAAAGCTTCTTCCACTCGGAATTCTCATATGTATGCGCATCCGTGTCGGCAGGGATCGCCTCATCATAGCTCTTTTCGCAATCGGCACAGGTGTAGGTCTTGACACCGTCCTCGGTATGCGTGGGAGCCTTGGTTTCGACGCCGCTGTTCCACGCGTGAGGTGCGAACTCTACGATATCGCAATATGCACAGGAGTGCTTATGCTGAGCATCGTCTCCCGACTCCCACTCTCCGTACACGTGAATCGTGGTCTTGTCGCCCGCCGTAAACGTAGGTGTCTTTTCGCTGATATGACAATCCCCGCAGATACAGGACTTGTAATACACAGCGGGAGACACACAGTTTGCGGGGCTCTTCAGGTAAAGCGGTGACACAACGCTTTCAACGTATGCGTGCGCACCCTTTGCCACCTCGCGTGTTTCCACGTGCGTTTCATCATTTGCGCAGACTCGGGTCTCCTCACCCGCACTTTGGCAGGTAGCCTCCTTCGTCACGCTCCACTTGCCCCATTGGTGATCCAACACAGCAAGCGCCCGTTTTTCTTTTTCCTGACAAAGGGAGCAGGTACGTCCCTCCTCGCCTGCTTTTGCACAGGTCGATTCGGTTATAACAGACCATTTTCCCCACTTATGGTTACAGGTCTCGTCGTCCGGTTCTGCTTGGTCACAGGCAGAAAAAAGCGCTGTGATGCACAACAGAGCGCAGATCAACAACGACATGGTGAACCATAGTTTTTTGTTGCTTCTCATATTATCCTCCTTAAAATATATATAAAATATAAGTAGCACCGCTCATTATAGCACTATATCTATGCGGTGTCAACCTTCTTTACACTTTTCTACCAAATTTGTTTACACTTTTTTCACAAACAGGAAGGCAATTGTCTTATTTAAGAAACACGGCGCAAAAAAAGAAGTCTCCGCCTTTCGGGGAAGACTTCTCATTTTGTAAAGCAAGCATTGCAAATCAAGAGTCTGTTTTAAATTTGATACAGATTTCTGAAAATCAGTTCCTCCTGCACAGCGGGTGTCAACGCCACAAAATATGCAGAAAGTCCGCAAATACGCACAATAAGATCGCCATGGCGCTCGGGATGCTCCTTGGCATCGATCAAATCCTCCACCGAAACAACGTTCGGTTGCAGTGTGGGGGAGCCGATCTGCATACAGGAGCGCACAAACGCCGCAAAGATCTCGGGAGTCAGCTTGGTTGAAAGCGGAAGCTGAATATCAAACACATGGTTTCCTCCGCCGCAAGAATCAAAATGCATGTGGGTAAAGCTGTGAAATGGAACTGTAATCTCGCCAACCGTCTGCAATTGCGACGGTGCACATCCCATAGCGGTCAGATCATGATCTTTTCTGCCATCAGGAGTGGCACGAAGGTTGTGACAAAACTTCTCATGATAATAATAGACGAACGTGGAAGGAATATAAGACCCTCCGCGCTCATTTTTTTGAGATTGCACAATCTCGGAAATATCACGCAAAAGCCGATCCGCCAAAAGGTCGACCTCCGGCACACCGTGCCCGTATTTCGGCAAAGAGATTGCATCACGGCGAAGCGCTTCGTTCCCCTCCCAATTGGCTGCCAATATCGCGTTCAAATTTTCCAACGTCAGCCTTTTCTCATCAAACACAAACGTTTTGACCGCCTGCATGGAGTCGGCAAGATTGGCAAGCCCCACCAGAGCCACCGAAGTAAAATTGTATTTTGCGCCACCGTAGGCGTAATCGCTTCCGTTTTCGATACAACCCGTTTGCGTAGCCGAAAAGAGCGGTGCCACGTACGCATGCTTCATATAGTGCTGACGGTAGTTTCTCTGATCGACCATCAAACGCAAAAATCCTCTGACAGAGGCAAGAAATTGCCGATAAAAGTCCTCAAAATCATTGGCTCCTCCGCATGGCGTGATAAACGCATCTTCACGGTCTCTCCGCAGAAAAAGATCGAACAGACGAAGCATTGAAACGTACAGTCCCGCGCCCTCGGTATGCCCAAAGCCCTCTATCATGGTCTCCTGACAGCCGCCGTTGACGTACCGATGTGCATCACTCTTCTCCACACCGCTCTGCATCAGACCGGGAATGATCATGTCATCGTTATTCAACACAAAGTTGTTATGCCCTGCCAAAAGCGCCTTGCCAATCAGCACCAGATATTCGTCGGGAGAGCTTTTCGAATAGCGGCAGTTCAGCTTGGGATTGACCAGATGCGCACGGTGATGCTCCTCGATAAAGATCCTCGTCACATCATTAAAGACAGCATTTCCATTCTCGTCACAGCCGCCAAGCTGAATACAAGTACTGGTTTCGGGCCAGGAGGAGGTCTTTAGGTGGAACTTGATATCGGTATGCATCATCCAAAGCGAAACGAGCTCTCGCGCCTCTGTCTCCGTGATGCGTCCGTCGCGCAGATCCTGTTCGTACAAAAGGCCCAACAACCGATCCACGTGTCCGAGCTGGGAAATACCGATTGCCTCCAACGCCGAAATTGCCTCACGCGTAAAGAGCAGCATCGCCAAGCCCTCATAAAAGCTTTGCGGTGGCTCTGCGGGAATCCTTTTGGCAGCCTGCGCCATCATTTCAAGATATTTTCGTTCCTTTTCGATCTCACATACAGACAGCATCTGCTCGGCACGCTCGGAAAATTTTCGTGCAATGGCGATCAGAGCAAGTCCGCTTTCCTCTACCGCCTCGCAAAAGGCTCTTGCTTCACTGCCCTCGGAGAATCGGCAAGCATTCTCTCGTGCTCGTTCAATCAGTCCCCGAATTCCCACGCGGAACAACTCGGTATAGCCAAGGGTATGATGATCGGGGTCAAATGACGTATTGATCCGACAGACGTTCATGCCGTTCTGATCAAAAAGTGAACAGAACCGCTTTTCCAGCACACCGCACAGAGGATGCTCCGCGTATGCCTGTGCCATCTTTTTATCATAAACCCATCTTGCGGCAGTGGAAAACCACCAGGTTCCTCCCCACGTTTGTGCCTCACGGATTCCAAGCTCAAAGAAAAAGGGATTTCCCAAAAAGATCACCGGCTCAAAATACTTGGCAATCAGGGTGTGCTCGTGGCTTTTGAGCAGGACAGCCGGGGTTCCCGGATGTGCGCGATCGAACACATCCATTTCATCAAACACTTTTTTACGTAAGCATGCCAGCCGTTCATTTTCGGCAGGGTCTGCCACCCGTCCGCTCGCAATACGCTTCACCTTGTTATAATAGGTCTCCATTTCCTGTTGTGAACGCTTGATCATCTTCAAAACCTCCTCAAAAAATCGGTAAAATAATGATACCCCCTTGACAAGCGAAAGTCAATGCTTTATAATACTTTATACATGATGTATTGTGCTTTTCACAGAAAGGAGAAGCCTGTGATTATTACACGTAGCGACGTCAACAATCTCCAACAGCCATCCTTCAAGCATTTCAGAAAAACAGGAAGCGAGGACTATCTTTTTGTACTGTTCAAGTCTCCCGCACACGTGCTGATCAACGGAGACTATACCGAGGTCAATGAAGGAATTTGCACGGTATTCGACAAGCGAAAAATACAAAGCTACTACCCCCTGAACGGCACCTCCTTTTTACATGACTATATGCACTTTGATATCGAAACCGATTACGAAAAATCGGTGTTTTCCGAGATTCCGCTCGGAAAGCTGATCCATATTCCGCTCCCAGACGCGATCTCCAACCTGCTCACCGAAATCAAACGTGAGATATACGGAGACAGCTCGCGCTACAAGCATGAGATTTTAACCGAGCTCGGACTTGCATTTCTCTACCGACTCAAAAGCTTTTCCGAGGAACGCGCGATCGCCCCTGCCAAGCGTCATCAATTTAACCTGTTGTATCAGATGCGTGACGAAATCTACCGCTCCCCAAACCTGGATTGGACGGTGGACGGCATCTGCAATCGGGTTTGCATGAGCCGCTCCTATATGCAACACCTGTACAAGGAATTCTTTTCCGTGTCCTGCATTGAGGACGTGATCCGCGCGAGATTGAAGCTGGCAAGCTCTCTGCTGCAAAACGGCAGCCACACGGTAGCCGAGATCGCGGAACGATGCGGTTACGGCAATCCCGAGCATTTCAGCCGACAATTCAAGCACTTTATCGGAATCTCCCCTAAGGAATTCCGCGAAAAATAACCAACCAAAAAAAGGAGAAGTACAAATGAAGCTTTCATTGGAACAGATCAGACAGGTCACGGTAGGCGCGTTGCGTGTAACCGAGGAAGCCGACGGCATCCACTTTTATAAATGCACCGAGAAGCAGAGCGAGGGCTTTTACCGCATGAGTGATTCGATCGGATACCGCTCCCGCGCGACAACGGGTGTACGGCTCGACTTCCATACCAATTCAAAGAAGCTGCGTTTTGCCGTGGCGCAAGGCGTCAAATTTGAGGTGCTGGTCAACGGTCTCTTGCGCGCTCAGTTTGACACCTCCAAGGAGCAGATGGGCTCGGTTGAACTAAATGACCCCTTGGGAGATCCCTACACCGAGGAGGTACGCGTCACGCTTGTATTCCCAAGCCACAACGTGATCGGTATTTTGAAATACGTGGAGCTGGATGACGGTGCTACGCTGACGCCCCACAAATTCGACCGTAAGATCCTCTTCATCGGAGATTCGATCACGCAGGGCTGGGCATCGGAGTACGATTCGCTTTCCTATGCCTACCGCGTATCGCGCTATTTCAATGCCAACAGCCTCATTCAGGGCATCGGTGCCGCATACTATTTCGAGGACACCTTCGATCACCTCGATTTTGACCCCGACGTGGTATTTGTTGCTTACGGCACAAACGATTTTTACGTCAGCAAGAGCAAAGAGGAGTTTGAAGCACACGTAAAAGCGCATCTGGGACTTCTGGCAAAGGAATACGCGGGCAAAAAATTCTTCGTGATCTCACCGATCTGGCGTGAGCACCGTGACGGCATGCGGATGGGAAGCTTCCAAGAATGCCGCGCCGTAATTGCCGCCGAGGCAGAACGACTGGGGCTTTGCCACATCGACGGCTTGACCCTTGTTCCTCCCATGACCGCCTTTTTCGCAGGCGACGGTCTGCACCCCAACGACAACGGATTTTCGATCCTTGCCGAAAACCTCATCGAGCAGCTCAAGGACAAAATTTGATCACACGTATTGCAAAATCCCCCAACGGACACCCATTTTTCGGTGCCGTTGGGGGATCGTTTTATTTCATTAAGAATCAATCATTGATCGAGAAATCAACAAGCTTTACAGGGTGGTCGGAGGGGATACGTGTGGTCTTTTCGGTCAGGGTTAGATACTTGCGGACCGTTACCCTTTCCTCATTTTCAAACAGGATGTGGTCATAACCTGTGTCGGTTTTGGCAACAACGGGAATGCGCGTATAGACCTTTCTGTCGTAGTCGTAGGTGCAGTAGCCCTTGCCGCCGTAGGTGTCATAGATACAGCCCTCGGTTGCGATCGCGAGGTCTCTCGCCATCTTCATACCGCCATCGCGCAGAACAAACATCGGATCGGTGTCCGGGAAGGTGTTCATATCGCCGCCGAGAACGATCGGAATGTCGGCGTAGATGCCGTTTTTCATCTGCCCGATCTCGCGGACGATCTCGAGTGCCAGACCTGCATCGATCACGCGTGCGGCGTTGTGCTGAACAGGGGTCAGACCGAGGTCAGCGGCAGGATACATCAGGTGCGTGGAGAGTACCGCAAAGCGTTTTCCGGTTGCAAGCGTCTCAAATACCACCCATGTCAGCGATTTGGTGTCATAGTTGTTGATCGGAATGGTGCCGTTTTCCTCGTCCACCTCAAAATTCTCGTTCATTTTGCGGGGATAGAGCAGGTAGCCGCGATCCAGGGGCTTGACGGTGTTTTTGTTGTAAAAGATCGGCGTATCGTTGCGGTCGTCGCCCGTAGCAAAGACCAGCTCGTCCACGTTTGCCTCAACAAAGCCCAGCTCCGCGAGCTTTTGCGCCATGTAAAGCGTGGGGACCACGCCGCCGGGATAGGTGCGGTTATCTCGGTACTCCTGAAAAGCCAGAACATCGGGGCTGTAGGCGCGGAACATATCCGCGACCATCTCGGCGCGGAGGCGGAAGGAGCCGCCCGTGGTGGAACGGTTTCTGTCCTTGTCACCGAACAGGAAGATATTATAGTAGATCGTGCGGATCGAGTCCTCAGCCTTTTGCATTTGCGCGGCGGACTCAACAAAGGAGTCAGCGGCGTTGGCGTGGAGGTCGATCCGCTCGGGAATGCCGCCCCACTGCGCAATGTCGGCGAGTGCCTTTTCATAGCCGTAGGAGCAAGCCGCGAGGATCACAGCCTTGCCGTCGGTTTCCGAAATGACGTATTCAAAATTCTCGGGCAGCGCAGCCGAGGTACGGGAGGTCTTGCCCACAAGGATCTCTTTTTGAGTGGCGGGCGCGGAGTCCTCGACCACGGGCAGATCAACACCCAGAGTCAGGAGATATTCTTTCAGTTCGTATGCGGTCAATTCCACCACCGTCTCTGCGGAATCGGCGGGAATGACGATTTGGTAGCCTGTAAGGTCGATCAAGTTCTGACCGATTGCTTCATTCGTTTTCATAGCGTACGAATCCTTTCTTTTTTGTCAGATTGCGCGATGCGCGTCACGTGTCAGATTTTGCACCACGGGTTGCGTTTATTATATAACAAGACCCACGATTTGTCAATCTTTTTTGCGTTTTTTGTGTATGTTTTTTTGCTGAGAAGTAACTGCTACAGAGCCCTCGCACAGATCTCGCCTGCGGCGACCCCTTCGGGGCTTCGACTGAGTCCGCCCGTGTCATCTTGAGCAAAGGGCGCAGCCCGAAGTCGAAACCCGCAGGGCGACCGGAACGAAGTGAGGATCGGATCTCGGGCGGACTCCGCTCAGGATGACGCGCGGGGTGCGGTGGACGCCATGATGCCGCGAGGTGTGCGGCAAAAGACCCCCCCAACCAATGGGAGTTGGTTGGGGGTGAGGAGGGGATGAAAAAATCAATTATGCGTAATAGTCCTTAAAGAGGTTCTTAAAGGATGCACCGTCGATATAGCCTTGGGTGTTAGTACACAATGATCGAGGAAGCATCAAGAAAGCGTTTTATCTATGCTTACGAGGAGAACAGCAGCTATTCTACAATTGACTTTGTAAAGCGTGCCATTACTTTCTTCGGATATGCCCCTAAAACCATACAAACGGATAATGGCGCAGAATTTACTCATTTCTTCAATACCAAGCGCATTCAT
>JAZOPW010000375.1:0-2879 GCA_045655785.1 Eubacteriales bacterium | reverse complement strand
TTTTGAGCTCGTAGGACAAAATTGCAACTTTGTTAAAAGCCGTATTTTGTGCCTCCGATTTATTAACATAACGATTATACCACTAAATACGGTTCTTGTCAATAGGTTTTTAAAATCTTTCTGTAAAATTATTGAGACTTTGTCCTATTACTTTTTGTACCTTATGTATAAAACTTTAGGCTCAAGAGAGGAAAACCAATCTTGAGCCCTTCATACAAAAATGCAACTCATACATTAAGCGAAACAAACCACTCGCGATGTGTTTTCATTGTGTACCAAGAACAGACCGACGATATGCTCCCGGCGTCATCCCTGAGTAACGCTTAAAATAAGAGTTGAAATAATACTGGTTGCAAAAATGCATCTCCTCGCTGATCCCGGACAGTGTCCGCGAAGGATCCGCAAGAAGTTTTTCAATATGAAGGCAGCGTGCCCGCCGCACATACTCCGCTACAGTACAGCCCTCCTCACGCAAAAATATGCGGGTTAACTGTTTTTTCCCGATGTGGCAGTAGTCGGCAAGCTCGTCGACTGAAATCGCATAACAAATATTATCCCCAATATAGTGTTTCGCAAGTTCCAAACGCATATCTCCAACCTGTTCAATCGTTGTCTCTGTAACTACTGGCGAAAACAAACGCAACATTTGAAGGATACACTCAAGCACACGGTTGCCAATCAGCACTGTATGATACGGCTTGTGTTCTCCTTTTTCTTCCTCTATACAAGCGATACACTCTTGCACCGTAATCGGTGTCACACATGAAAAATACGAGCCCATTTCTGTGAGAACTTGCTTCGCCATACTGTGATTTTTCAACTCAAAGGTAAAAGAATATTTTTCTGTTTCGTTTGTTTCCTCGGTCAAGCAATGGTACGACAAAGGAGAGATCATCAAAAAACTGCCTTTTTCCAGCTTAATACACTTACCCTCAATCTCGTAAATCTGGTATCCCTTTTCGATGATATGTACCTCGACAAACTTGTGATAATGTCTTTTTCTCGTAATATTGGTTCTATCACTTTTCGACACAATATGCTTAAGAAAACATTGCAAAATCCCAAATTCTTCCAGAGCAATTGCGCTATGATACGGATCATTTTCAGGCTGTTTAAAAAGAATTTTCAAACTATATCCTCCCATTTCGATTTCGACTTTTTCTAATTATACCATATTTTTATTATTTTTACAATTAAAATGTCCATTTTTTATAAAAACAAGTCTCGTTTGCAGATTGCTTTGGGCATACATACGTGATATAATGTTTTAAAATCGAAGAAGGAGCAAACATGGATATCTTCACTACTATGATCACCCCCTATACCGCTGACGGCAAGGTAGATTACGACACAGCGATCAAATACGTAAATTGGTATTTTGAAAACGGATTGTCGGGTATTTTCGCTATCTGTCAGTCCAGCGAAATATTTTGGCTTTCCCTGGAGGAACGCGTGACACTCAATCAAAAGATATATGCTCATGCCAAAGCTCTGGAGAAAAGTTCCGGTAAACAATTCACAGTCGTATCCTCCGGTCATATCAGCGAAAGCCTCGAGGATCAAATTGAGGAGCTGAACGCCGTATGGAAATCCGGTACCGATGCCTTAATCCTCATCACCAATCGCCTCGATCCCCACAACGCGGGAGACGACGTTTTTATTTCGAATGCAGAAAAAATTATCGCTGCCCTTCCAAACGACGTAAAGCTCGGTCTATACGAGTGTCCCTACCCCTACAAGCGACTTGTTACTCCCAAGATCCTCGATTGGTGCCTCTCCACAGGAAAGTTCTACTATATGAAGGACACTTCCTGCGATGCAGAAATTATGGCAGAGCGTTGCCGTCAGCTTAAAGGCAGTCAATTCAAGCTTCTCAATGCCAATTGCCAGACCCTTTTGGAATCCATGCGCAACGGCGGTGACGGCTACTGCGGTATTATGTGCAACTTTCACCCCGCACTGTACACATGGATGGGCGAGAATTACGCCAAAGATCCCCTTACAGCAGAGCTTGTACAATCGGTCATCGGTACATTGGGTTTCACCGAGGTTGGACTTCCCTACCCCCTGACCGCAAAATATCATATGAATCTGTGCGGCATTCCGACGGCAACCATTGCACGCAACCGCAACAGTACCGAACTGACTGATTATGCTCGCAACTGTATGAAGCAGATGAAGCTCGCAACCGATACACTGGAAATGTATTTGAAGCAAAAAGGAGGGATTTCATGAAAGGAAGTAATACTTGGAGCTACGCACCCTACCGTCCTCTGTTAACGAATGTCGGAGATATTTATATTTGCCGCATTGTTCCCCAAAAAAATGCAATCCATTTTGAATGGTTGGATATCGGCAATGCCGACTACAGCATTTTTTACCGTGTGCGAGGGGAAAATGATTTTTTGTCTGCAGGAACGGTAACAGGTACAGAATATACGATTCGAGGACTTATTCCGGATACCGACTACGAATTTTTTGTTGCCGCTGATAACAATAAAAGCCGTGTGCGTCTTGCACGTTGCGGAGAGAGCATCGGAACGGTTGTCAACTATCTTCACCCCGAGGATGATGCCTATGCCTTTTCCGGACGTTATCTCTGCTCCCCCTCTCTGGTGCGTCATCCCGAAGGATATCTCCTTGCCTCCATGGATCTCTTTGCAGGAGGGCATCCGCAAAATCTGACTCTCATTTTCCGTTCGGATGACAACGGAAATACCTGGCACTACGTCAGCGAGCTAATGCCCTGCTTTTGGGGAAAGCTGTTATGATGGAGCGCCGTCAGGGCAAGATCATCAACATCTGCTCTATGATGTCTGAGCTTGGTCGCGAGACCGTTTCTGCTTATGCAGCTGCAAAGGGTGGTCTCAAGATGCTTA
>JAZOPW010000374.1:0-9203 GCA_045655785.1 Eubacteriales bacterium | reverse complement strand
TTTATTGCTTGTTACCGCAATTTTGCGATCGGAGAATTTGACGTACATACAGGCAAGCTCATACACCGAAAAATTTGGCGACTTTGAGCTCGCGCCGCATTTGGAAGCCTCTCTCCGCTACGCTCCGTTCGGCTTCCAAATGCGTAAAACCGTAACCCAAAATGTGTATACCATGTCCTTACACAAATTGTTTACAATCTTACTCTTGACATAGAACCCCCGCCCTACAGGTTTTGCGTTACCATGCGCACATCCCTCGTCGGGAAGAAACCCAAACCACGTCCATAATCTCAACAACAAAATCAAGTCCGTCATCTTGAGCGGAGCGTAGCGGAGTCGAAACCCAAGGTGCGTAGCACCGTAGGGCGACCGAGCATTGCGCAGGTCGGATCTCGGACACACCCCTATAGAGGTTCCCGCGTAGATCTCGCCTACGGCGACCCCTTCGGGGCTTCGACTACAGGCTACGCCTTTCGCTCAGGATGACACGCGGGGATCTCGGACGCGCCTTTGTGGTTGATTTTTCAATTTTTTTCTTTTTTCGGTTACAAGAATTGTAAAAAGTCTTGATTTATTCTCAAAAGTGTGGTATAATCAATCTGCGAAACAAAATTTAACAAACAGAATGAGGGGTATTCTTTTTAAGGAATAGTATACCCTTTTTTCGTCAACCATATTTTAGTGAATTTGGTAAAAACGCAAATTCCACTTTGATATGGTTGACAAGGATTTATATCCCCATTCTGTTAAAGTTTGTTTCGCAGCAATCGGGGTTTGCGTTTTTCGGTGCGTGGCTTCGGTTGCGCACCTTTTTGTTTTTGGGTGAAAGTCAATGAAAAAAGTTTTATTCTTTTCGAAACTTATTGACAACCGCCCCAAAAGATGGTACAATATACCTGCTACACAAATTGCATATGTTTAACCGTTGAAGGGAAAATACTTTGGTAAAAAGTGTTTTCTCTCTTTCCTAATACCTTCAACGGTCAGGCATTTGTGTAGCAACAATGAGAGGGATGCATTTTTTCGGTGCGTTCCTTCATGGAGCGCACTTTTTTTGTTTGAGGGAAAAAGATATGAAAATTTACAGAATCGCGATCATCGGAGATCAGGAGCTTCCGTCGGAGCTTGAAGAGATACGGGCAATTCAGGAAAAATTCAAAAAAATTTGGAAGGTCTTACGCGAAAGAAAGGAATTCATAGAGGTCTACATCGGTCGCGAAGGTGATTTTGACCTCATTATGGCGGCAACGGTTGGCGATCTTCAAGTGCGTTACGGTCGTCAAAACAATCGGCTTTCTCTTGTTCTGCCCTGCCCTATTGAGAATTTTTCACATGTCAGAATCCATTACGACGAGACCATCATATCGTATGATGAAAAAACGCCCCTCGAAGATGCGATTGAGCGTCAGAACCGTCGGATGGTTGACATGGCGGACCTTTTGGTCTCTTATGTGTTACAGGAATCGGGAACCGCATACGAGAGCATGAAATACGCTCAAAGCAAGGGTATGAAGATCGTCAACCTCTCGGATGAATGGGTAGAATGATCCGAAAAGGATTCCCCCTCCTCGTTACCGCAAAAAAATAGCCGTCTTTGAGTATGCTTTCAAACTCGGGGTGCAAATTGCGATCGAAACTTTAACCAAATAACACACGGCGGTGAGAGAAATCCCACCGCTTTTTAGTCCAAAGTTCGTCAAGAAAAATGCATCAATATCGCAAAAGTTCGTTGATAAAATGAAATCTATTGTTCAAAAATATGTTGACTTTTTTGAAAATTGGGTATATAATGATACTGTATTATTATCCGGAGGTGTATTGCCTTGTATAGATTAGCTATTGAAGAATTATATGAGTGGAAAAAGAGTGCCAATCGTAAGCCTTTAATTATTGAAGGAGCAAGACAGGTTGGTAAGACTTGGCTTATGAAGGAGTTCGGCAAGCAAGCTTACGAAAAAACGGTGTATATCAATTTTGATTCCAACTCAAGAATGGCTGAATTGTTTTCTTCCGACCTTGAAACCGGTAGAATTATTATGGGCTTGGAGCTTTATTCTGATGTTAAGATAACTCCCGAAAACACTCTTATTATTTTCGATGAGGTTCAGGAGGTTCCTCGCGCTTTGGCGAGCTTGAAATATTTTTATGAAAATGCTCCCGAGTATCATATTATTTGCGCTGGCTCATTGCTTGGTATTGCTTTGCATCAAGGTACTTCCTTCCCCGTGGGTAAGGTGGATTTTCTTAATTTGTATCCGCTTTCCTTTAAGGAATTTCTTATGGCTATGGGTAAGGAAAAATACGTTGATTTGATGAACTCCTGCGACTACGAAATGATGACCGCTTTCAAGCAGGACTTGATTGATTCTTTGAAGTATTATTATTTTGTCGGTGGTATGCCCGAAGCGGTAATGTCGTTTGCTACTGAAAAAGATTTTAACAAGGTTCGCAGAATACAGAAAAGAATCCTTGAAGCCTACGAACAGGATTTTTCCAAGCACGCTCCCAATGAATGCGTTCCTAAGCTTCGTATGCTTTGGAACAGTATTCCGTCGCAGCTTGCAAAGGAAAACAAGAAGTTTATTTATGGCTTGGTTCGTGAGGGAGGTAGAGCCAAGGATTATGAAACCGCGATTATGTGGTTGACCGATTGCGGACTTGTTCACAAGGTAAGCCGTGTAACGGTCGGTCATTTGCCGCTAAAGGCGTATGAGGATATGAAAGCATTTAAGATGTTCGTGGTGGATGTCGGCTTGCTTGGTTGTATGGTTGGCTTGAATAAGAAAATTTTGCTCGACGGAAACGATCTTTTTGTGGAGTTTAAGGGCGCACTCACCGAGCAATACGTGCTTCAGCAGTTGATTACCAATCCCGATTTGAATATTTACTACTACACCAACGATAACGGTAGCTGCGAGGTTGACTTCCTTGTGGATACGGGAGACACCATTGTTCCTGTCGAGGTGAAAGCAGAAGTTAACCTTCGTGCTAAGAGCCTTAGAACGTACGTTGAAAAATTCTCGCCCGATGTTGCCATCCGAACCTCCATGCAGGATTATAAAAAGGAATCTTGGCTTGTGGGACTCCCGCTTTATGCCATTGAGAATTTGACAAAAGAATTGGTTTGACGATTGACGATTTTAAGAGGAAGATATGCCTAAAATAATGGAAATTATTGATTGTGCGACGTTTCCTTAAAAACCATTTCGTCTAAAACCCATATCGGACGTATATTTTAAAAAATCCAACAGAAAATCCCCCAAGCGCCGCAAAGCCGGCGCTTGGGGGATCGTCATATGCAGATCTTTTCAGATCCGATTATCTGATTGTTTGATTGGTCTTTTGAACCGAGGTCTTTTCGGCGGAAATGATGGTCGTTCCGTTACCCAGAGCCTGGATCTCAATGTTGATGGTAACAAGCTCGAAGGTCTGACCGCCAAACAGCTCCTTGAGGTTCAAGCGGGTCACGTTACCGTTGACGATCGCAACCTTGGTCACACCGTTGATGGTAACAGTTACCTGATACTCCACAGCACCCTTTGCGGTGGTCCATACCAGCTCGTTATCCACGGTCACCTGAATGTTGTTCTTGTTGACCGCACCCAGCACCGTGACAACGTCCTTGCTGCCTGCAGCCTGCGAATTGATATAGTAGAAGCCGTTCTCGTCAAAGTTACCGCCAAGCGCGTACACAAATACCGAGAAGGTACCCGTGCTGCCCGTGTTGTTCGAGCAAACCAAAACGTCTGCTGCGGTGGTTTGCGATCTGCCGCCGATGTCAAAGACGTAGCCCTTTGCATAAGGAACAGGAGAGGTTACCGTCACCTTGATCTCACCCGTCGTGCTGTACTGCTGCTCGGTATAGCCGTACTCAATGGTGGGAGTGATCAGCTGCTTGGTGGTGGTCTCGATCACGCAGGGCTTGGAGTCGATCACCTTCTGGCTTCCGACGCCGCCGTTACCGATCGCCACAACCTGTACGGTGTAGGTCTTCAGACGGTCGAAATCGGGCGTGTAGGAGAAGGTGCCTGCCGCCTGATGGAAGTCTGCCTGCTTCAGCTCGCCGTCCACGTAAACCGAGTAGCTGGTAGCCGAGGAAACTGCGCTCCATACGTACTTGCCATCCTCAAGGCGCACCTGAGGAGTTGCCAGCTTATAGACCGAGATCGCCTCGGAAAGCTCGGAGTCGATATACTGTACGTTGTCATAGAGCTGTCCGTCGCCTACTGCCTTGACCTGGAATACGTAGGTCTGACCGCCCTCGAGATTGCTGATGTCATATGCCTTTCCGTCCTTGGGAGAAGCCATCAGCGTGCCGTTTCCGTCATACACCTCATAGGTGGGCGTGAACGAGCCTTCCATGTTCCATACAAGCTGATTGTTGGAGAAGGGCTGCTCGCCAAAGGTGGGAGCCTTGAGCTTGATAAAGGTAGAGGTCGCGCCGTAAACCGAGGACATATAGTATTCGGTGCGGTTCGCGTTGAAATAGTTCGCGGTGCTTTGTACGTAGAAGGTGGTTCCCTGCGTGCTGATCTTGGAATTCAAATTCTGCAGCTGCGTCGAGGGGATCTCCTCGCCGTCAAGACCGATGCGGACGTTGTAGCCGGTTGCATAGTTGACCTGGTCAAAGATCAGTCTGCCCTCGGATTCGTTTGCCGTATCGATACGGACGTTGGTGGGAGCCGCGAGACGGAAAATACGAATGGGCGTGGTGAAGTTGGAGGGAAGCACGTTACTGCCGTTACCCTTTGCGCAAACCATCAGGTTGAAGGAGCCTGCTTCCATATCGGAAAGATCGATCGAAAGCTCGTTGGTGCTTCTCATGCGCTCGGCAGAGATGGCATAGCCGTAGCTACCCGAAACCGCACCGTAGCTGAAGGTGTAGCCCGAAATATCGGTGTTCTGAGGTGTTGCCAGAACGGTGATGGTAAAGTTGAGCGCGGTCTGCGTCAGAGAATCAAGTGTAACCACACCGTTGATAATACCGTTGGAGCCCTTGGAGCGGATCCAATAGTTGTACTCGTGTGCATCCAGAGAATCGGCATCGTGGAAGGAGGAATCCGAGAAGGTTGCCTGCTCACCCGATGTAGAGGTGCGAACGAGGTTGTTGTCGCGGTAAAGCATATATCCGCTTGCACCCGAAACAGGCTTGAAGGTCACCTGGAAGCCTGCCGCGAGGTTATCGGGAGTACTGGTAACAGCCGCAGCCGCACCACCGTTGAAGGTAGGAGACGGGAGACGTCTGACCGTGATGGGAGCCGAGTAGACCGAATCGTAGACCGAATCAGCCGTGGGATTTGCCATTGCCTTGATCTCCACCTTGTAGTCACCCGTCAGAAGGTAATCATACTCGAAGAATCTTTGTGCCTCGCTGTAGGAGAAGATCTCGGGAGCGGCACCGGGAGCGGTCAGACGAACCGTGTAGCCGTACGCGCCGGGGATGGTATCCCAAACCACGTTCTGCTTCTTGTCGCCGTCAAGCTCGAGGTTATTCCACTGAATAATGGGAGAGATGAGGATGGTGATCGACTTGGTCTCGGACCACTCGGAGAAGAAATCCGAGGAGCCGTCGGCAATCGCCTTGACCTGTACGTCATTCGCGCGACCTGCGGTCAGCTTGTCGTATTTGCAGTCGGTCACGGTAAAGATCTGTGTACCGACCTTCACCTGATATCCCGTTGCACTCTCTACGGGGCTCCAGGTCAGGATGCCGTCGGTCACAACCAGGTCGGTAACGGGATCGAGGAAGATAAACTTCTTGGGAGCCGAGTTGACGCCGTCATAGGTTGTGGTATGGTTACCGATCGCCTTGACCGTAACCTCAAAATCGGTGCGCTGGGAGTTGTAAACGTACTGCGTTGCAACGCAATCGGCTGCAAGCACCTGTCCGTTTACCGCGACCTCATAGCAAGCCGCGCCGCTGACGTATTTCCAGGTGATGATGCCCTCGGAATACTTGATGTCGGCAATGTCAACGGTGCCAAGCACGGTAATGCTCTTCGGCGCACTCCACGAGGAGAAGTAGGTGGTGTCACCGACTACAATCGGTCTGACTCTTACGTTATGCGCGCCTGCGGTCAAGCCTGTGAAGTCGGTGGTTGCAACCGTCTGCACGTTGCCGCCGTCAACCTGCACCTCATAAGAGGTCGCGCCGGCGATGGGCTCCCATGTAATGGAGCCATCGTTTGCCACGGTCACGTTCTGAATGGTCGCAAGAGGATTGAAGGTCTTGCTGACCGTTTCGGATGCCTTGTCGGAATCGTCCAGAGCCGTTACGTAAACGGTGAAGGCGGTTGCCGACTCTGCGTAAGGATACTGGGGAGAGCTGACAGTCAGGTCATTGCCCTCGTTGATGCGGATGCGGTATTTGGACGCACCCTCAACGGTGCTCCAGGTGATAAAGCCGTCGGAATAGCGGATGCTGTTCGCGTCGGGGTTACCAAGCTTGGTACCGCCACCACCGGGGAGCTGAGCGCCATCACACGATGCAAGCGTCAGAGCCAGCACCGCGATCAGCAGGACGGGGAGAAGAATCTTGAAAAAGCGTTTCATGTTCGGTTACTCCTTTATTCATTGATTATAAAATTGGATACTTGTGCAAAGGTATCGGAAAGATAGGTTCCCGTGATACCGTCGGTAAATGCCACGCTTCCCGTGGAGGAATGTCCCGTAAGCGCCGAGCTGCCGCTGTCGGTATAAACCGAGCCGGCAAAGCCGCCCACGTTCTCGTCACCCGTGATGGCACCCGTGTTGGTAAACTCGGATGCGGTCACCGTAAAGATGGGGCTGTAATATTGTCTGTAGGCTTCGAGATGCATCTCACCCGCGATACCGCCGACATATTGCTTACCCGTGACCTTTCCGCTGTTCACGTATTTTTTGATCGTCAGCGTTTGGCTGTCACCCGAGCCGTTGGAGCCGCTCAGATATCCGAAGAGACCTCCAACATGGTTGACACCTGTCACGTCACCCGAGTTCTTGTTGTTCTCGGAGGTCATGCTCCAGCCTGCATGCGCGCGTCCGGCAAGACCGCCAACATAGTTCGAGTGCGGTGCATAGACCGTTGCCGTATTGGTGGAAGCGGTGGGGACCACAGCCGCATAGCCTACAAGACCGCCCACGTAGCTTCCCTTGATCTCATAGGAGAGCGCGACCGCATTGTGACAGTCGATGATCAGGTAGCCGTATCCGACGTATCCGCCGAGATAGGTGTAGTAATCAGAGCCTTCAATGTAATATCCGGTTGCCGTTACGTTCGAGTCGGCATTGTCACAGGATTCCATACAGATATTTTCGAGCTTGCCCGCAAGACCGCCCACGGTATGCTCTGCGGTGATGTCGGCAGAGCTAATGCTTGCCGAGATCTTGGATCCGTCCGTATCGGAATAGCCGTAGCCGATCAAGCCTCCTGTATGAGTTACGCCGCTAACGTCTCCGGTATTTTCGAACTCGGTGATCAGCACCGTAAAGACAGGCGAATAATATTCTCTGCTTGCGTACGCATACAAATATCCGACGATACCCGCGGTGAATTCATTTCCTTTTACCGTACCGCTGTTTTCAAAGGCATCTATCGTCAGCGTTTGGCTGTTGCCCGAGCCGTTCGAGCAATGCAAGCGACCAAAGACACCGCCTACCTGGTTGTTACCCGTAATGTTTCCGGTATTTACGTTCTCCTCCATGGAGTTGCTTCCGCCAATTGCAGAGTATCCTACAACACCGCCAACGTAATCGCATTTCGCGGCTGTAATGTCAGCATTGTTGACACAGGAGTTGAGTGCGCCGTATTGATAACCTGCAATACCGCCGACGTAGCTACCCTTGAGCTTGTAGGAAAGCTCTACGTCGTTGGTGCAATCCGAGAAGCTGTAGCCGATTCCGGCATAGCCGCCCACATACGTATAATAGACCGAATTCTCAATGAAATAGCCGGTTGCCTCAACCGTGGAATTCTCATTGGAGCAAGAATTGATTTGGATGTATTCGACCTTACCCACAAGACCGCCCACATAGTACTCTGCGGAAATATCCGCGGAGCTTCGGCTGTCTGCGATCAAGGATTCGCCCGTATCGGAATATCCGTAGCCAAACAAGCCGCCCACGTATTTCAAGCCTGTTACGTCACCGTCATTTTCGAATTCGGTGACCAGCACGGTAAAGACAGGAGAATAATACTCTCTGTGTGCATACGCATGCAGATACCCGACAATACCGCCGACATAGTCGGAGCCCGTAACCGCTCCCTCATTTTGGAAGACGTTCATCGTAATGGTTTGGTTGTTACCCGAGCCGTTCGAGCAATTCAATGCGCCCGAGATACCGCCCGTGTAGTGACCGCCCTGGACAGCACCGGTGTTTACCACGTGATGCATATTTGCCGTACCGCCGCGTGAAATAGAGCCCGCAATACCGCCGACGTAGTCACACTTGGTAGCCGTCACGTTTGCATTGTTGGTACAGGAGATCACATCCTCGTAGAGATAGCCGGCAAAGCCACCCACGTAGCTGCCCTTTTGTGTGTGGTTGATTTCAACAGCGTTCACACAATTGACCAATCGGTAGCCGTATCCAACGTATCCGCCGAGGTAAGTATAATAAACCGAATTCTCGATCAGATATTTGTCAGAGGAAACCGTGGAGCCCGCGTTGGAGCAGGAATCCAATATAATGTAGTCCAGCTTACCTGCAAGACCGCCAACGTAATAGTCGCCCGTGACGTCAGCCGTGCTGGTCAGTCCCGTAAAGGTGGAGTTGCCCGTATCGGTATAGCCATAGCCTGCAATACCGCCGACATACGAGGTACCCGCCACGTCTCCCGTGTTGGAGGCATCGGTCAGGGTCACGGTAAAGACAGGAGAATAATAATCTCTGTGCGCATAGACGTAGAAGTATCCGAAGATACCGCCGACGTAGGTCTCACCCTCGACCGTTGCGCTGTTCTTCAGGTGATTGAGTGTCAGCGTTTGATTGTTGCCCGAGCCGTTGGAGGCGGAAAGACGTCCTACGACACCGCCCACGTTTTCAACACCCGTGACCTCGCCTTCGTTTGTGAACTCAGCCTTGAGGTCGAGTGTGGAGGGGATGCTGACCAAGCCGACAACGCCGCCTGTATCGTATTCACCGATGACCTCGCCGTAGTTGGTCAGTCTTCCAACGTCAAAGGCTGTCATATATCCGACAACGCCCCCCCTGTAGTGCTTTTT
>JAZOPW010000373.1:0-8321 GCA_045655785.1 Eubacteriales bacterium | reverse complement strand
TGAGTTCTGGGACGTCGATACCCAATCGGGCACGCGCACCGTTGACGTCTATATGACCAAGCTCCGCGCAAAGCTTGCCGACTGCAACGATTTTGAGATCCAGACCGTCCACGGACTGGGATATAAGGCGGTGATCAAGTGAAACGGTCCACACTCGGAAAAAAGCTGCTGCAGGCTCTCTACAACTACTTTTTGTTTTTCCTGCTTGCGGCATTTCTGGTCACCTGCACGACCATGCTTTTTGTCAGCGTCCTGTCGGAGTCACTCGGCATTGAGCTGACAGGAGATGACCTGCAAATGGCGGCAAAGCTGACCTTTCTCAACGTGCTTCTGCTCAGCACACTCTTTACAGCCTTTGACGCCGCCCGCCGAAAGCTGACCACCGAAAAGGTCACAAAGCACATCACCTCTGCCGCGCAGGAGATCGTAAAGGGCGACTTTGACGTCCGCATCGCGCCGATCAGCAGCTTTTCGGCTGACGACAACTACAACGTGATCATCGATTGCTTCAATACGATGGCGTCCGAGCTTGCAAGCGTCGAGACCCTGCGAACCGACTTTATCGCCAACGTCTCCCACGAAATGAAGACGCCGCTTGCCGTGATGCAAAACTACGGCACGCTCCTGCAAGCCCCCGACCTGCCCGAGGAAAAGAGGATCGAATACGCCAAGACGATCACCAACGCGTCGCAGAGGCTTGCCGATATGATGACCAATATTCTCAAGCTCAATCGCCTTGAGAATCAGCAGATCTATCCGCAGGTCGAGACCTATGACCTTGGAGAGCAGCTTTGCGAAAGCCTATTACAATTTGAAAGCCTGTGGGAATCGCGCGGCATCTCGATCGAAACCGATATTGCCGAGGACGTGCAGGTCTCTGCCGATGCCGAGCTGCTCTCGCTTGTGTGGAACAATCTCTTCTCCAACGCCTTTAAATTCACCGAAAGCGGCGGCACCGTCAGCCTTTCCCTGTCAGCCGATGACGATTACGCAACCGTCAGAGTACAGGATACGGGCTGTGGAATGACCCCAGAGGTCGGTGCGCATATTTTTGAAAAATTCTATCAGGGAGACCGCTCGCACGCAACACAGGGAAACGGTCTCGGTCTGGCACTTGTCAAACGCGTCGTGGACATCCTGCAGGGCGAGATCTCGGTAGAAAGTGCCGTGGGTGTCGGAAGTCGGTTTACCGTCAGGATCAGGAGGGCTGAAAATGGATTGGAAAAAGCTCGGTAAGGCTCTGCTGTTCCCCCACATCGCGATCATGCTCGCACTTCTGCCCATCGCCACGGTCTTTCTTGTCTGCTCGATGGTTTTGATCGGAACCGAGTCCCCCATCGCGATCGTCTCCTACGTGCTTGCCGCCTATACCCTGACCGTCTGGTGCTTTCGAACCCCCGCTCTGATCGCGTTTTTCAAGACCTTCAAGGACGAAAACAAATACGCGAGAAAATGGCTGGATGACCCGCGCCTGCGCGTCAACGTATCGCTTTACGGCTCGTTTTTTTGGAATATCGCCTATGCCCTTTTGCAGCTCTGCCTCGGATTTTATCACCGTACCTTTTGGTTCTGCTCACTCGGCGCATATTATATCTGCCTTGCGGTGATGCGCTTCTTTCTCTTGCGTCACACAAGCAAGCACGCCCCGGGCGAGGACGTGCAGACAGAGCTGAAAAAATATCGCGCCTGCGGCTGGATCTTTCTTGTGATGAACCTTGCGCTGACGCTGATCGTCTTCTTTATGCTGTATTGGAACCGAACCTTTTTGCACCATATGATCACCGCAATCGCCATGGCGGCTTATACCTTTACGGCATTTACGGTCGCAATCGTGAACCTCGTCAAATTCAGGAAATATAACAGCCCTGTTTTTTCGGCATCAAAAGCCATCAGCTTTGCCGCGGCGTGCGTCTCGATGCTGACGCTGACCTCGACCATGCTGACAACCTTCAGCGACGGAACCATGGACGCCCTCACTCAAAAGCTGATGCTGGGCGGCGTCGGCTTTGCCGTTTCGGGCGTCGTGGTAGCTATGGCGATCTATATGATCGTACAGAGCACCAAAAAATTAAAGATTACAACAAAGGAAAACAAATATGGAGAACCGTAATGAACAAACCCGACAGGATCGCTTTTCCTATACCTACTCGGCAAAGGAGCAGGCGGAGCTGAAGCGTATCCGCGAAAAATACACTGCAAAGCCCGAGGTCGAGGACAAAATGGACCGCTTGCGCCGTCTTGACGCAGGGGTCACACAAAAGGCACAGACCGTCTCGCTCATTTTCGGATTCATCGGCGCGCTGATCCTCGGATGCGGCATGAGTATGTGCATGACGCGCTTTGGAGAGATCCTCGGTGCATACCGAGCACTTTCGATGCCGATCGGCATCATCATCGGAACGGTTGGCGGAGTTCTTGTCGGTCTTGCCTACCCGATCTATAAGCACACCATCAAGCGCGAGCGAAAAAGAATCGCCCCCGAGATCATTCGCCTGACCGACGAGCTTATGAAATGAAGCGGCTTCCTTAGCGTTGTGCCTCTAAGGACACAACACAATGAATTGCCTTCGGCATTCATTTTCAATATTCAGTTCATCATAATGCAAACGAAATTGCCCTCAATTTTTTAAAGTACAACCCGTATTTTGCTTGACATCCCCCCCAAAAAATGATATAATTTAAAAAAATCAGAATACAAGGGGTCGGGCTATGAAGAATCTGATATTACAAAAGATCGATGAGATGAATGACGAATATGTGAAGATCTGGGAAGATGTCTGTAACATAGAGAGTCCCACGCATGATAAGGCGGGCGTTGATGCGGTTGGCGAGTACTTCATTCGCTACGCAAATGCGCGCAACTGGAAGGTTGAGGTCTTTGAACAGGAGCGTGCCGGAAACGTCGTGACCATCACGATGAATCCCGAGGTCGATGCCGCGCCTCTGGCACTTTCGGGACATATGGACACGGTGCATTCGGTCGGCTCGTTTGGCAAGCCTGCGGTCAGAATCGAGGGTGACAGGATCTACGGTCCCGGTGTCACCGACTGCAAGGGCGGTATTGTTGCCGGCTTTTTGGCGATGGACGCCCTGTGGAAACTCGGATATCGTGCGCGTCCTGTTGTGATGTATCTGCAAAGCGACGAGGAAGGCGGCGGAAAATACAGCGGAGACGCCACCATTCGGCACATCTGTCAAAAGGCTGCGGGAAGTGTTGCATTTCTGAATCTTGAGGGCGGTTTTCCGCGTCGGATCTGCATTGGGCGCAAGGGAATTGCAAGCTTTGAATTTACCGTCAAGGGGGTGGAGGCGCACTCCTCTGCCTGTGCGACACTCGGATCAAACGCCATTCTTGAGGCGGCTTATAAGATCATCGAGCTTGAAAAATTCAAAAACAAGGACGGTCTGACCTGTTGTTGCACAATTATCAACGGCGGAACGAAGCACAATATCATTCCGGGTGAATGCAGGTTTGTGGCGAACGTCCGTTTTGCGAAGATGTCGGAGCTTGACGAGTTTGTTGCCTTTGCGGAGAAGCTTTGCCGCGACATCAAGGTGCCGGGCTGCACCTGTGAGATGGTATTGCCGCGCTTACGTCCCGCTATGGAGCTCTGTGACAGAAACACGGGGCTTGCAAACAGGATGAACGAGATCTGGACCGAGTGTGGTTTTGACGCATATTCATGCGCTGCGAGCAACGGAGGCTCGGATGCCGCAAACGTATCGTCATGCGGAATTCCTACGGTAGACAACATGGGAACCTTTGGCGGCGGCCATCACACGCTTGGTGAATACGGCATCATATCCTCGCTTGCAGAGCAGGCAAAAAGGTTGGCTCTGGTCGCGCTGTATCTATAAATGGAATCAAACATACAGATGCCGAGGACAAAATCCTCGGCATCTGTATGTTTATAAAGCAATAACAGTCAAATAGTCGATTCTTTTCAGTTGTTTTCCCAATCGCGGAGTGCGATGCCGTAGAGCGGGTGGTTTTCCAGCTCGTCGAGCCATGCGCCAACAGAGGATGGCTTATGCGCGTCCGAGCCGTAGGAGAAGCGTACGCCTTCCTCCAACGCCCATTTCAGAATCGGCTCCTGCGGATACATGTAAAAATAGTCGTTCTTTTCCTCGGCAAGGTGGGGATTGATCTCGATCATCGTCCCCTTCTTCTTTGCCGTGCGGAACAGCTCCCGGAACAGATCCTTGTGCTTTTCCGCGTCATAGCCGCTGTCGATCAGGGGGTAACGCTTGGCATGCTCAAAGGCATAGCGATACATATCGGGATGGGAGATTGTGTCAAACCAGCCGCTCTCCGCCGCCTTGATCGAATTCTCAATTGCAAAATCGGCAAAATCATCAACGGTATAGCGCTCGAATTCCTTGACAAAATGGTGCATGTGCGAGGAGCCCAGAATGTAGTCAAAGCTTCCCTGCTCGAGGATTGCTTCGATCTCGTCCACCACCGTTGGGTGATAGTCGATCTCAATCCCGCATTTTACAGTCAGAACACCCTCATAGCGCTTCGCGTGCTCTCTGACACAGGCGCAGTATTCGCGAACTGTACCAAGCGGCAGGCGGTCGGACTCCTTGGAAAAGGAAAGCGGCATATGGTCGGTTACACAGATCTCCCGTATGTTCTTTTGAATGGCGGTCTGTGCAAACTGATCGAACAGTGCGGGTACTGTCAGCACTTGTGGATGCATATGGTAATCTTTTCTCATGGTAACACACTCCCAGGTTTTTTTCTTATATTATAACACCCTTTTTTCTCCTCGTCAACATCAAAAATCAAGTTTATCGAATAAGTTCTTCGAATATAAAAACAGCACGTGCATCGGTTTGTTGTGCCGACGTACGTGCTGTTTGTTGTTCATATGTGTTATTTCAGGGCCGATACAAAGGGCTTGATATCGGGCTCTCCGTATAAAGCCTCGTAATCTTCGCCCAGGAAGCAACCGAAGGTGGCAATCGAGTCAAATCCCATGTCGCGGTAGAGCGCAACATCGGTTTTGATGGCATTGGGCTTCGGGACAAAGTATTTCGGTGGTTTTTTCCACCCCGAATAAAGCGAGTTATCGTACCAATATTCCAACACCTTGGCATTTTCTTTTCCGAAAAAGCGCATCAGAGGGTCGATCATCCGAAATTCGCGCTCGATCAGCTCGGCGGCGTTCTCGGATTTTGCCACATATTTTTCAAACGGCGCATATTCCAGGAACACGCCCGGCTCGGGAAGTGTTTGTGAGGGACACTCGATGCTGTCAATATACGCAAGATATGCCATACGTGCGTGGGGATGGGTCTTTCGGATCTCCTTTTGCATGGCGTTGATGGCGATGAGCTGTTGATCGGATGCCGACAGCGAGCGACATTTCGGGCAATGGCAGTGTATGCCTCTGCCGTCATCCATCCAGTAATAAAAGCTTCCGTTGTTTCGGTAGAGCATGTCGGCAAGCTTTGCCGCACGTTGGGCAACAAGTGCCAGCGCCGCGGGCTCCGAAACACAAAGGTTGAAGTCGGGAACACGCTCACCCTTCTCGTTCATGCGGAAATAGTTGGGATGTGAATCAAACAGGTCTCGCGGCATCAGGTATCCCGCCGCGTGAACCTCATATTCGATCTCAAGTCCACGCTCGGCAGCATAGTCCAACAGTGCGCGATAGTCGGGCTTCTGCAGGGTCTCGGTCAATTCAAGCAGCGTCCTTGCCGCCTCCTTGCCGCCCCACGGGTGGATCCCCAGCACGGTGATGCCTGCATCCGCCATGCGATCGATCCATTTTTTGCTCAATTCCTCGGGATGGATCAGAATCTCACTTCTCATTTTTCAAGCTCCTTTTGATCAGAAGTTTTCGCCGTTCCACCCCCAACGGTCGGAAAACTCATATTTGACGTATACGTGGTCGGGCAAGATGTCAAGCTCCTCGCGGAAAAGGTTGCAAATGATCTCGGTCATGCGTGCACAGGTCTCCTCGTCGGCACCGCCAAAGAGCTTGACCTCCACCATGGCAATCGGAAAATTGTTGTAGCCTCGGAACCACATCCGACAGTTGTCGGTAAAATTCAGCATCAGCCAATATTCGCTTTTTCCCGGAAAATTGGAGATGGCGTCTCCCAGCCTTGCCTTGAGTCGTACTTCCTTTTCCTCGCTCAGACGAATATTCAGCTTGGTATCAATAAACGGCATAAGTCCATTCCTTTCTGTTCAATCTTCCTCGACGGCTGCCTTTTGTGACAGGATGGCATGGAAGATCGCGGGGTCGAATTTGGGGCGGCGGTCATAGGAATACAAACCGTTCTGCTCCTGCTCGACGTCGGTCAGCTGAGTGTAGCAGAGCGCGCCCATCTTGGGGTGGAAGAGGATCGCCTCGGAAAGCCCCTTAAAGCGGTTGATGAACTCCTCGGGAGACTTCGGCGTGTTGCCATAGCCCCAGGACGCACCGTTAGAATCGTCCAAATCCCAACCGATGCCGCCGTATTCACTGACGAAGGTGGGGAAGTTGATCTCCTCCATGTTCCAGCGTCTCGGTAGCGTGATCGAGATCGTCTTACCCTCCTTCAGGGGCTCGTAGGTTGCGGCAAATTGCTTGGGATCCTGGCAATAATCGTGTACGTCAATGATATCCGCGACGCCTGCCACATGCCTCCAGCCTGAGGTGTCGATATAAAGACGGGTGGGGTCGATCGCAGAGGTCATATTGCCAAGAAAACGCACGAATTCGGGATCCTGATCGACCTGCGTTTCGTTGAGCGGACACCAGCCGATGATGGCGGGGTGGTTGAAATCGCGCTCTACCGCCTCAACCCATTCGGGCAGAAATCCGCGCCAAGCGGACGCATCGTGGATATTCAAGCCCCAGTTGGCGTGCTCGCCCCAAACGAGGTAGCCAAGGCGGTCGCAGTGATACAGGAAGAGCGGTTCAAAGATCTTTTCATGCAGACGCGCACCGTTGAAGCCGCATGCCATCGAGCGTTCGATATCGTCGATCAAAGCCTGCTCCGAGGGTGCGGTGTAGATGCCGCCGGGAAAGAAGCCCTGATCGAGCACCAGGCGTTGGAACACGGGCTTGCCGTTGAGATACAGGATACCGTTTTTCAAGCCGATATTGCGCATGCCGAAATAGCTCTTTACGCAATCGTTGCCAAGCGTCAGCTCCAGATCGTATAGCCTACCGTTGCCAACCTCCCAAAGGTGCAACTCGGAGAGGGGAAGCGTCAGCATTGCCTGCTTGCCGTGTACCTTGGCGGACGCCTCGCCCATCGCCTTGCCCTCGTAGGATGCTTTGGCGCACAGGGTCATGCCGTCGGCGTTTTCCAACGTTGCCATCACCGTCAGTGTTCTCGCGTCGATATCGGGATAATATTTTGTATTTTTGATGTAGGTTTGTTCAACTGCTTCCAGCCATACGGTCTGCCAGATGCCCGTGGTACGGGTGTAGTGACAGCCGCGCGAAAAATAGGATGAACACTGCTTGCCTGCAGGCTGATTTTTGGAACGCACATCGTCCTTGACGCGCAGGATCACCACAGGCTCACGGCTTGTCAGGTAGGGGGTCAGATCAAAGGTGAAGGAAATATAGCCGCCGCGATGGGTGCCAACCTCCTTGCCATCGACCCACAGTGTGGTTTCAAAGTCGCAGGCGCCGATGTGAAGCAGGACGCGCTTGGCATCCCATTCTTTTGGCAGGGCAAGCTGCTTGCGGTACCAGACGCAGTTGCAAAAATCGGTGTCGCCGATGCCCGAAAGCACGCTCTCACGGCAAAACGGCACTTCAATGCGCTCGTCAAAATCGGTCTCGGGCAAAAACCACTTGCGATCGGTTCCCGATTCGGCACGGTCGGTACGGTATTCCCACGCGCCGTTGAGATTGATCCAATCGGGACGGATCATTTGAGGTCTTGGATATTCAGGTCTGAACATAGTGCTTCTCCTTTTTTATACAAAATTTTGCGGCAAAAATGTGTCATGCATTTGTTTTTTCATTATACCACTTTTTGTATCCAAAATCAATGGACATTTTTCAAAAAAGCATGAGGTTTTTGCGCATATAAATCATGAAACAAAGACCGCCCTTGGTGAGATTTTCACCAGGGGCGGTTGAAAACGAGTTTCGTCAGGTTGATAAAAGTTGTTAATTGGGTCTACAATTTCAAGTTCATTCTCCCTTTTTCAGGATCACGATCAGATCCTCATATTCCGCCCATACCGTGTAGCCTTCGTTCAGATAGGCGAGCTGTGTCTTGATCTGATTGTTCGATCGAATGTCCAACACAACAAAATCAACGTCGGGCTTGTTGCCGTGATAGAAGTCGGAGGCCAAGCG
>JAZOPW010000372.1:0-2916 GCA_045655785.1 Eubacteriales bacterium | reverse complement strand
AGCTTTTCTTCTTTTTGCATGGGTTTGATTCACCTTTCTTTTTATTTTGGCGTTTCACACAGCAATCGGTGGGTGAACAGCCGTCTCAAACGGCCTCGTATCCGATAACCGAGTTCACGTCATACGTACATATTATAACATATTCTTTTCAATTTGTAAAGAGCTTTTTTGAATTTTTACATCTAATTTTTTATATTTTTTTCGACAAAAGATGAGCAGATGCGACCGATCAGCCGTCATCTGCTCATTTTGCTGTATGAAAATTGAGGTTATGAGGATTATTCCTTCAGCGGAACACCCTTGGAGTCTTTATTGATTGAGCCGCACAAGATCATGATGCCTTCCACAAGACCCCAGATCGAGCTTGCCGCCGGACCCAAGCCGCAGGCAAGAATTCCAATCGTTCCCAAAAGCAATTGAGCAACGGCTTTTCCTGTATAGCCAAGATAGAAATTGTGAACACCGATTCCGCCAAGCAGGATTCCGAGAATTCCTGCCGCAATCTTGGATTTTTGCGTGTTCGGGTCTACCTGAGGTGCATTGGACACCGGGCATCCGCATCTGCCGCAGACAACGGCGCCGGGGGCATATTCATTTCCGCAATTGGCACAGAAACGGTCACCGGTTCCTTTCTGAAAACCGCACTGATCACATGAGATCAATTCGGGGGCGAGCTCTTTTCCGCAATTTTTGCAAAACATAGTGATGTACCGTCCTTCTTATAAATTGGATGATATTATTTTAGCACTTTACATGATAAATGTCAATAGGATGAGAAATAAAAAAGTCAAATATGCTTTTTTCTTGCGTGCTTTTGCGCATATTGTCAAGAAAAGGTCGAACAATCACGCAAAAAAGTGACAGTTTGCCGTTTTTATCAATCATTGAAAAATATATTTGAAAAATGGATTGACATTTTGGAAAGAAAGGAGTATAATAGAATCGGAATTTTATGAAAGGATGGTTTTATTACCATGAAACTGTTTATTGATACCGCCAATGTAGAAGACATCCGCAAAGCCAATGACCTTGGCGTAATCTGCGGTGTTACCACCAACCCCTCCCTCATCGCAAAAGAGGGTAAGGATTTCAAGAGCGTGATCACCGAGATCACCTCGATCGTAGACGGCCCCATCAGCGCAGAGGTTGTTGCTCCTGACGCAGAGGGCATGGTGAAGGAAGCAAGAGAGCTTGCTAAGATTCACAAGAACATCGTAATCAAGATTCCCGTAACCGAGGAAGGCTTGAAGGCAACCAAGATGCTCTCCGCTGAGGGTATCAAGACCAATGTAACCCTGATCTTCAGTGCAACCCAGGCACTTCTGGCAGCAAGAGCAGGCGCAACCTTCGTCAGCCCCTTCATCGGCAGACTGGATGACATCGCTGACAACGGCATCAACCTTGTTGATGACATTGCAACCATTTTCGAGATCCACGGCATCGAGACCGAGATCATCGCAGCAAGCATCCGCGGTCCTCAGGACGTTGTAGATTCCGCTAAGCACGGCGCACACATCGCAACCGTTCCTTACAAGGTAATCATGCAGATGCTGAAGCACCCCCTGACCGATAACGGCATCGAGCGCTTCATGGCTGACTGGAACAGCGTATTTAACAAGTAATTCATACATAATAAAATTTGGGGCTGAGTCAAACGCGACTCAGCCCCTTTTTCGATCACAGATCGATTTTGCGGATATAGGGAATACGTGAGACGATCACGGCGGCGATCGCGGTAATGACGATCTCGGGGATCATGAAGAGTCCATTATAGACAATGGAATAAACCAGAACAAGGGTGCTTCCCGAAATCGTTTCCAGGATCTTTTGTCCGAGGGCGAAGCCGTCCTGTGAGAAGAACCACTCTGCCCACGTGCCGTAAAAGATGCAACCCGAGACGATGTGCGCAAGATAGCGAAGCGAGAGGGCAACGACCACACCTAAGCACAGCGACAGGGTTTTGCTTTTGATGCGGTTGCGGAAGATTCCTCCCAAGCCCAAAACGGTGTACGCGATCAAATAATCCAGCAACAGGATCCACACGGCAGCCATATAGCCCATATAACTCTCGGAGTTGGGCATGAAAAGTGCCATGATCGTAGAGCCCCCAACGCCCAGCATCAGATCCATCAGAATCTGAATGACCGAGTAAACGAGAGAGGAGAAGAGTCCCCAACGGATGCCGTACATGTAAGAAATGACGACGATCGGCAACATGCTTGCGATCGTAAATCCGCCGCCGAACGGCAGATTTAAGAAGGGGATGAGCCCGCAGATGACGGCAAGAACGGTTGCGATCGCGATCATCATGGCGGAAAGGGTGAGACGACGTGTTTTTTCAATGTGCATAGTAGCACCTCCTAAAAAAATTTGACCGCACGAAATCTCCGTGCGGTCAAATTCGCGGCAGACAGAATCAACTTCTGTCCGTCTATGGAAATCTCCCTACGCCGGTATTATCCGTATCAGGTATAAGGGTTCGGCAATCGCCATCTCAGCCGTCCTCATGGGACAGCACCCCCGATTTTATGCGGTTTCTCACATTATAGCACATACCTTCGGGTTTGTCAAGGAATTTTTTCGTTTCTTTTTTGCTTTTTTGTTGAATTGTCACCTATCATTGACAATTCAACAAATGTTTTGATTTTTTTCTGCAATTGACTTGACAGGGGTGGAATAATTTGCTATAATGAACGAAATGCGTGCCATTTTGCGTCTTTTTTCGACAAAAAACAGTCAAAATCATCGGTGTGACAGATGTATGAGAAGATGGCACAGCAGTTAAAAAAGGAAAAGGGGATTCCACCAACATGAAAAAAGTATTCACGTTGATCCTGGCAGTTCTCCTGTGTTGTTCCGCTTTTGTAATCTGTTCGGGGGCTGATACTACGCAACGAAGTCGGAGGCCAAGCGGTC
>JAZOPW010000371.1:0-2875 GCA_045655785.1 Eubacteriales bacterium | reverse complement strand
TATTTCCTTGGCATGACGCCTCAACATTTGTGGGATCAATTCCGCGCACGCCGCGCGATGCGTAGCGTAAGAGAGCCGAGCGTCAGCGAGCAGGACGCCGAGGCGGCACGCAACAAAGCCGAAATGGATGAAAAGATTCGCAAGGTCACATCTCGCCAAACGTCGGTTGGAGATTCCAACGATGACGCAAGCGGCGGTGCGGTCAAGGTGATCGAAGCACCGCACCCCAAAAAGAGTGAAGAAGACAAGCTGGCTCCCATGCCGATGCCGCGTCTCGATCCCAACGACGGAAGCCGTCCGTTTGTTCCCGTTGACGTCGGCAGAAAGCTGAACGAAGCAAAAAAAGCGGCAGATAAGGCGGCGGCAACCAATTCCGCACAGCCCTCACCTGCCCCCAACAAGGCTACCCCCACAGGTGCCGCCGCGCAAGCAACTCTGCAAAGCTCCCCTGTGGAGGCTGCACCTACATTAAATCCCGCCAAGAACAAGGATACGGCGGTCGATCCCATTTTCCCGAAAACACAGGATGCCAAGCAAAAGGCAAGGCTTCCCAAGGAGGATCGGAATTTTGATCTGCGCAACGTCTTTATCGATCTCGACGATTCCGAGCCAAACCGTCCCCGCAAGCACGCGGTGGTTCCTCCCGAGGTACCGTTAGCACCCGCCAAGCGCGCCGCAGGCAATGCGGCATCCGCACCCACTGCGTCGGGTGCGCCCTCCCAACGTCCTGCCGCGTCTACACAGGCAGCACCTGCAAAGCCTGTTGCTCCTTCCGCACCGCAAAAGGCACCTTCCATCTCTGCCGTAAAGCCCGCCGCCCCCTCGGACAAGGCTCCCAAGCCCGTCTTCCGTCAGGCTGACAATACGCAAAAGAAGGAATTTGGACTCAGCAGTGAGGAATTCGAGCAATTGGAGGCAAAGAACGCACCTGCTACCAAGACAGGTAAGCCGACCGCCAAGAAGGACATCGACAAAAAGAGCGAGGCGGAAAAGACCGTGGCAGTATCCAAATCCGACCTCCCCAAGAAATACGTATTTCCTCCCATCTCTTACCTGCATCCGGGTGAACCGATGACAGAGGAAAACAAAGCCGAGATCCAAGCAAGCATGACACAGCTTGCCGAAACGCTTGCAAGCTTCCACGTTCGTGTACAGGAGATCAATTACTCCTGCGGTCCTACCGTCACACGCTATGAGGTCATTCTTGCGCCCGGTGTCCGTGTGCGCACGGTAACAAACCTTTCCGATGACATTGCCCTGGCGCTTCGTTCCTCGGGAGGCGTTCGTATCGAGGCTCCGATCCCCGGCACCAACGCAGTGGGTATCGAGGTTCCCAACAAAACACGCAGTACCATTTATCTGCGTGACCTGATCGAATCCAAGATCTTTGCCGAGTCCAAGAGCAAGCTTACGGCTTGTCTCGGCGCAGACATTGCAGGTCAGCCCCTGATCTTTGATATCGCGAAAATGCCTCACCTTTTGGTTGCGGGTACAACGGGTAGCGGTAAGTCGGTTTGCATCAACTGCATCATCATGAGCCTTCTTTATAAGGTTCGCCCCGATGAGGTGAAGCTTGTTCTGATCGACCCGAAGAAGGTAGAATTCAGCATCTATAAAAACATTCCCCATCTGATGGCACCCGTTGTCACAATGCCGAAGGATGCCGCAGGCGCATTGCAGGCGGCGGTAGAGGAAATGGAGCGTCGCTTTGAGTTGTTTGAAAATGTAGGTGTGCGCGACCTGAAGGGCTATAATGAAGTGACCAAGGATGACCCCGATATGCCGTTCATTCCGCACATCGTGATCATCATCGATGAGCTTGCCGACCTGATGATGACCGCCAAAAACGAGGTTGAAACCGCCATTTGCCGCATTGCGCAAAAAGCGCGTGCGGCAGGTATGCATCTGATCATCGGTACGCAACGTCCCTCTGCTGACGTCGTAACCGGTCTGATCAAGGCAAACGTTCCCTCCTCTATCGCATTCGCGGTAAAATCTCAAATCGATTCACGTGTCATTCTCGACCACGGTGGAGCGGAAGCCCTAACGGGACGCGGAGACATGCTCTTTGTGCCGATCGGTGCCATGAGAGATACCCGTGTACAAGGCGCGTTTGTGGATGACAAGGAAGTGGAAAAGATCTGTGAATTTATCCGTGCTACCAACGGTACTGCACAGTACGATGAAAAATTCATTTCCAAGCTCAAGGAGCTCGCCGCGCAATGCGGAAACAAAGGAAAGGGTGGCGGAGACGACGCACTTCCCGCAGGTGCCGACGAAAAGGGAGACGATCCCAAATATGCCGATGCGGTTCGCGTTGCGGTGGAGGAAAAACGAATCTCCACGTCGCTTTTGCAACGCAAGCTTGAGGTTGGCTACAGCCGTGCCGCCAAGCTGATCGACCGTATGCAATCCGAGGGCATCGTTTCAGCACCCGACGGATCCAAGCCGCGAACCATTCTCATTTCCGCAGAGGAATATCTGGAACGCTTTGTAGACGGAAAGGATGAATAACCGCACCGAAAAAGATACCGCCCGATCGCGAATTCGCGATCGGGCGGTAATTTTTTCGGTGTCTCATCACACCCCATATTTGATCTTGATCCGTTCCAGCTTTTCACCGAACGGCTTTGCCAGAAACCACAAAAATACGAAATTGGAAACAGCGTATAACAGCATATGCGGCAATGCCGTAGCCACAGCCGTCAGATATAGCGTCAGTGAAAATCCGTCCTGATATGACAAAACCGTCCAAAGATCCATCACCAAGGAATATAAGATTCCCGAGCCGACGCCGTAGATCAGGAGAGCCGCGCGACTCTTTTTGAGCGGTGAAGATAAAACACCTGCGAAAAGTCCGATCAACCCCCATGCC
>JAZOPW010000370.1:0-3930 GCA_045655785.1 Eubacteriales bacterium | reverse complement strand
CGCTACGCGAGTTTGCCTAACAAAAGAGAACGCCGTATGAGGAGTTTCGCCCTCTGCGGAGGTCGAGGAGGCGGAGGAACTCGGGCTTGCCCGATTCCCTACTCCCGAAGGGAGTTTGCGGCTTCTCCACCGCGCCGCCTTTTGAAAAAGGCGGGCGAAAACTTCCAAAAAACGACAAAATTGTTGGTTTGATCTGCGCTCTCCATATCATGTGCCCATCAGCCCTTGACGCGCAATCCCTTCGGATAATAATTTTTCAGCCTTCCGCCGACCGCCTTGCCGCCACCAAGCGTGACAGCCTCCTCTCCGAGGCTCAAAAGCACCGCACAAAAGCCCGATTCGGATGTCGAGACGTCGATCTCCTCCCCGGCAAGATAACGTGCGACAGAGGGATCCGAGCAATCCAAGATCACCTTGGAGGAGAGCAGGTCTCCATATGCCGTGAAGAAATGATGATGCGGCACAAGTCTCCCCTTTCGGATCTCGCCTAGCGTCGCACCAACCGCAACAACGCCAAAGGGCGGCAAGCAAAAGCCCAACGTCTCACGCGCGGCAAAGGAGGAGACATTCCCTCCGCACAGGCACAGCCCCTTGCATTCGCGTCCGATCGTTTCACGCAAGAAGGAATCGACCACGACGCGGTCGGCTTTGGAGATCCGGGCGGCGGTGTCCTTTCCCTTTTTCGGCGTCGCAAGCGCATCTGCGTCTCGTCTGAGCAACGCCACAAACTGCCCCTCCCCGGGGGAAACGTGTGGGTAAAAACGCCGACAAAGCGTCAGGGACGGACATTCCCCACCTGTCACATCGATCCCATCCGCCGTATGCGCCGCAACCTCTGCATCACAGGAGCAGATCGAGAAGGACGGATGACTCTCCAAGAATGCCGCAACCACGGCTTCGTTTTCTTCTATAGAATATGTACAGGTGGAATAGATCAAATACCCACCGGGAGTTACACAGCAAGCCGCATTTTGCAGGATCTCGGTCTGCCGCTCGGCACACATCGTGACATTCGCAGGACTCCACTCGGAAATCGCCAGATCGTTCTTGCGGAACATCCCCTCCCCCGAACAGGGCGCGTCAACCACGACCAGATCAAAAAAGTCGGAATACCACTCGGCAAGATATTTGCTGTCGAGGTTGGTGACACAAACGTTATCAAGCCCCATTCTCTCCACGTTGCCTGCAAGAATATGGCTTCTCGCGGCGTTGTATTCGTTGGCAAGCACCATGCCGCCCAGACCTGCAACAGCCGACGCAAGCTGAGTGGTTTTGCCACCCGGTGCCGCGCAAACGTCCAACACCTTGACGCCGTTTTGCTCGAGAACGGCTCTCGGCAATGCCGCAACCGTTGCCATCGCCCCGGGATCCTGCATATAATACACCCCTGCGTGATGGTAAGAATGCTTGCCAGCCTGTGCGTCCTCGGAGACAATAAAGCCACCGCGCACATAAGGAATCTCGGTCACAGCAAACGGCGCGTTTTGCAAGAAAGCATCGATCGACACCTTGTTCTCGTTGACGCGAAGCCCCTTTACTGCATCCTCACGCTGCAAAGCATGCGCAAACGTCTCAAACTCACTGCCAAGCAACTCTTTCATTCGGTTTTCAAATTCAAGCGGTAGGTTCATAATGGTTACTCCCTTGTTTGCGTTCTATACGTTTGAAAATCCCCGAGGAAATGCTCCTCGGGGAAAAATTACTGATTCAGCACTTGAGAAACAAGCTCCGAAATCTGTTCTGTAATTTCGCCTACTGCGGCAAACCGATCATCCGGCGTCAAATTCATATCGGACAAATGCGCAAGAACATGATCAAAGCTCGCTTTGGCAATATTCACCTTTTGTGTCATTTCCTCAAACGCAGCTCCCTTGATATCATTATATATCTTCTCATAAAAATTAAGAAGCTGCTGATTTGTCGTTTCGCGACACTTAACAACTGTTGCAATACCATTTGCCTTTCCCTGTGCTCCGAGATCACCCGGTCCTTGTGACTCTACACCATCCAACATTTTGAGTGCATCGTAAATATGCTGGGTGTCCTCCCTGATTTTTTCGATTTGCCTCAAAATATATTGCAAAGTAAATTCTTCTGTTTGATTGTTTTCGGTAAGTACAGAATTTTGACTAATCTCTGACATTTTCTGATCCTCCAATATTTTATCCGGAGGACACGCAAGGCATATTTTGGTTTCGTCCACAAAGCGTGCCCTGCCGTTTTTTACAAGCCCCTTTGCCCTTTTGGGGTAGGTCGCTTCATATTCATTTCCTTGCTCATCTACTACAACTACGTTTTTTTCGATGGGTGTCACCCCCTTATATTCGATTTTGCATTGATGTGAACGCCGTTTTTTGTTATGGGTGCCGTCCCCGATTCACGGTTCTATTATATCATGCAAAGAAAATCTTGTCAACTGTTTTCACAAAAATACCGATTGGTAAACTTTCGCAAACATCGTTGAACCTTCTTTGTAGGAGCGTTCATTGAACGCCCACGGCACCTACTACCTTGTTTCATTTAAAACCTTACATATCCAACGTCGCGTGTTATCACGGTGTTTGCCGCACCCCGCGTGTCATCCTGAGCGGAGGACGCAGTCCGTAGTCGAAGCCCCGAAGGGGTCGCCGCAGGCGAGATCTAGCGGGTCACTCGATAGAGATGCGTCCGAGATCCGACCTTCGCAGACTACGGTCGCCCTGCGGCACAAGTGCCTTGGGTTTCGACAAGCTCAAGATGACGGACTTGATGCTGCCTTTTATCAGAAATCAAAAGGGCAAATTACCGTTCCGTTTGGAATTCGCGGAAGAACGTATTGTAAAGTTTTAAATGAAACAAGGCACTACGGTGATAATTTTTTATTCCATCAGCATCGCGTCCCCAAATTGTATGGGATATAAGAAATTACCGATTGGCAGACTTTCGCAAACCAATCGGTAATCGGAATCGTTCAATGGCTTGCAGGTACAAACTCTACCTTCAATTTCATTCCCATTCCGTCTGCCAACCTCTGAAGAGTACGCAAAGAAGGATTAGCATTACCATTTTCCAATTTACTGATGTCCGCCTGTGCAATTCCGGTACGAGCCGCTAAATCCTTTTGTGTCAGTCCCGCCGCTTTCCTTGCGTCAAGCATTGCCTGAATAATGGAAAACTCCGCATCAAGCGCATCATATTCTTTTTTGAAATCTTCATTTTGAAGTTGTTCATTCAAAAAATCCTTGTAATTCGTCATATCATTTTCCCTCCCTGTTCAAAAATTCATTTCGATATTTCTTTGCAAGATCAATTTCGTTTTTAGGAGTTTTTTGCGTTTTTTTGACAAAACCATTTGTAAGGACAATTTTTCTGCCGATAACAAAAAAGTACAACACTCTCGATATATTCGAACCGCTTTTCGCTCTGATTTCAAATATTCCATCAACGAGGTGTTCCGAATACGGCATTCGGAGCGCTGTTCCGTTTTTTGCCAATAAGTCAATTGTTCGCAATAATCTCGCTCTCATTTTATCGTCAACGGATAAAAGAAATTCTTTCACCGGTTCACTTCCATCGGGCTTATCATAAAAAACAATCTCAAATTCCTGCATTTATAGTGTCTCCTAAAAATATGGGATTTATCCCTTACCTATATTATATGGGATTTATCCCATTTTGTCAATAGATTTTCACATTTTTTTTAAAATGATTTTAACTATTTCTTATATTCCATAAGCATCGCCCCCTGATGTTCATATAAGAAAACGCCTTACTTTCACTAAGCAAAATTCGTCCAATTTAGCAAAAAACGAACACTCAAAGCTAATATCATCTCGTTATAGAAAATTACCAATCGGTTGCGAGTTTGCCGATTGGTAATTCCGTATATTATTCGTTTTTTATTTTGTATACATTGCACCAAAAGTTCTTTTATCCTATAAACATCGCGTC
>JAZOPW010000369.1:0-2880 GCA_045655785.1 Eubacteriales bacterium | reverse complement strand
GTGTCATGGTGATCCTTTCTGCCAAATCGAAGAAAAGGGCTGTTGGAACAGCCCTTTTTCATTTTAGCAACATTGTTAAGTCGGATCGTAGCCATGTCGTTCTGTGAGCCAAGGAGTTGTGTGTGAATGTTGTCTTCCTAAGACCGCTTGGCCTCCGACTTGTGTCATGGTGATCCTTTCTGCCAAATCGAAGAAAAGGGCTGTTGGAACAGCCCTTTTTCATTTTAGCAACATTGTTTTCCGTTTTTCTTTTCATCCAAAAGCTGCTCTGCCGCCGCAATGCGTACGCAGAGAGTCAGCACGTTCATTGCCTCTTGCAGGCTCTCCTCACCGGGGAACGTAGGGGCAATGCGGATATTACTGTCGTAGGGGTCTCTGCCGTAAGGATAGGTTGCGCCCACCTTGGTCAGGGTAACGCCTGCCTCACTGCAAAGCTGATAGGTGCGCTTTGCACATCCGGGCTCGACGAACAGACTGACGAAATAGCCACCCAGGGGCTTAGTCCAATGCGCTGTGCCGGTTCCAGCAAGGTCACGGTCAAGTGTATTGAGCACGATCTCGAATTTGGGGCGGATCAAATCCGCAAGCATCATCATGTGACGACGGATATTCTCGGCAGATCCAAAATACCGCACGTGGCGAAGCTGATTGATTTTATCAAAGCCGATGGTCTGTGCGCCGATGATGGGCATGATCTGCTTGAGGTTCTCCTCGGATGCCGCCATGATGGCAACGCCCGATCCGGGAAACGAAATTTTGGAGGTGGACGCAAAATAGAACACACGGTTGCGATGTCCGTAAGCCGAGCAAGCCTCAAAAATATCGGCAAGCTGATCGGCGCGGTCGGGATAAAGATCATGCACCGCATAAGCATTATCCCAGAAAATGCGGAAATCCTTGGCGGCAGTCTGCATGGCACCAAAGCGGCGCACGGTCTCATCGGAATAGGTAATGCCATCCGGATTGGAGTATTTGGGACAGCACCAGATTCCCTTGATCGAGGAATCGCTTGCAACCAAACGCTCGACCGTATCCATATCGGGTCCGTCGGGCGTCATTGCCACGGGGATCATTTTGATGCCAAGGGATTCGCAAATAGCAAAGTGACGGTCATAACCGGGTGCGGGACAGAGAAATTTGATCTCTTCCTCACGGCACCAAGGACGGTCACTGTCGCACACACCGTAAAGCAGAGCGCGCGCTACCGTATCATACATCAAATTCAAGGAAGAGTTTCCGCCGATGAAAAGCTCCTTTTCGGAAAGTCCCAAAAGCTCTGCAAACAAACGCTTTGCTTCTCCGATTCCGTCCAACACGCCGTAATTACGGCAATCAAATCCATTTTCCGTACGGCAATCGGCAGAGGAATCGATACAATCCAGCATGCCCTGCAAAAGGTCAAGCTGCTTGGCTCCCGGCTTTCCGCGCGAAAGATCAAGCGACAGCTTTTTCGCTTGGTATGCATCGTATTCTGCTTTGAGTTGGGAGAGGCATTCGGAAAGTGCCTCATGGCTCATCTTTGAAAATTCCATTTTGTTCGTCTCCTTGCACCGGGTTCATGACCCTTTTTGACATTCTATGCACCAACCGGAATTTTTGCAACAGAATAGTCGGGTCTTTTACTTTTTCATTTACACGTGTCATATTATAACACACTTTTATCTTGATTGCAAGAGATTTTGCAAAATTTATTTTCAAAAATTGCATTTTTATTCTTGATTTTTCTTTTCAAGCCAAAAATCAGACATCGTTTTTGCAAGTTCGTTCGGATTTCTTGCATATTGAAGATGTTGCCAATGATCGGGAAACAGGATTCTGTAGCGATCGGTCTCATAACGGTCATCGATCAGCACGATGACCCCACGGTCATCCTCACGCCGAATCACGCGTCCTGCGGCCTGCAAAACACGGTTCATTCCGGGATAGGTGTAGGCATAATCATAGCCGCATTCCCTTGTTGTCTCGTAATAGTCACGTAAAATGTTACGCTCATTTGAAAGTCCCGGCAGCCCCGTTCCTACAATGATCGAGCCGATCAGGCGTCCGCCCGGAAGGTCAACACCCTCCGAAAAGGATCCACCCAACACACAAAATCCGACTCGCAGCTTGCCGTCATCTGCGAAAGCATCCAAAAAAGCCTCTTTCTCGGACGCGGTCATTCCCTTCTTTTGCACGACCGTACAAACCGCGGGATAACGGGTTGAAAAGGACTTCCACACCTTCTCCATATAAAGATAGGAAGGAAAATAGACAATATAGTTGCCTTTTTTAGCCGAAACAGTTGCCGCAATATAAGCGGACAGCTTTTTATAGGATGCCTCGCGATCCTCAAAGCGTGTACTGATGCTCGGAACCGCAACCAAGGCGCAGTTGGACGGATCAAACGGAGACGGGAATGAGAGACGCAAAGCCCCCTTTCCTCCTCCCAAAATATCGGCAAAATAGTCGAGCGGCGTCAGAGTTGCGGAGAACAGGACAGCGGCATGTGCGCGACCGAGGCAGGTCTCAAGAATCTTGGAAGGATCAAGACAGATCAGGCGCAAAATGCGTTGCGAACCGTTCAATTCCAAAAAGGTCAAAAAACGCTCATCATAATACTCGGTGATCACCTCAAAATGCTTGAGCTTTGTCGAAAGCCCGTAAACTGCGGTCTCAAATTCATCTCCGCAGTGGGTGCGCAACCACGTGTCCACCTTGGCACGCGCCGCACGAATCTGTTCATGAAAGGAATCCATCGGATTGTGACTGATATCATATCCATGCTCCACGCCGTTTTCATCCTTTTCCAGCGTATCGCGGCAAAGGCGTCGGAAGCCGTGCATGGTCATTGCAAGCTTTTCCAACATATCACGCAGAGCCTGCTCGGATTCAGGCAACGTC
>JAZOPW010000368.1:0-2701 GCA_045655785.1 Eubacteriales bacterium | reverse complement strand
AAAGCAGGATTCGATGGTGATGTTTGCTTGCCATGATAAAACGCGGGCTTCCGCAAGCATCAAGTGTGCAAAGCCGCGCGTGTTGATTCCTGCATTCCCGGGGACCAACTGCGAGTTTGATACCGCAAAGGCACTTGCCGACGCAGGGGCGGATCCCGAGATCTTCCTGGTGCGCAACCTTTCCAAGGCTGACATCACTCGCTCGGTAGAGGAGTTTGCCGCAAAGGTGAACGACGCACAGATGATCTTCATTCCCGGCGGCTTCTCGGGAGGTGATGAGCCAGACGGCTCGGGAAAGTTCATCACGGCGTTCTTCCGCAATGCCGAGGTGAAGGAGGCTGTTACCCGTCTGCTCGACGAGCGCGGAGGTCTGATGGCAGGTATCTGCAACGGCTTCCAGGCACTGATCAAGCTGGGTCTTGTACCTTACGGAAGAATCATTGATACCGATGAAAACTGCCCGACTCTGACCTATAATACCATCGGACGCCACCAATCGAGATTGGTTCGCACCCGTATCTGCTCTGTCAAGTCTCCGTGGCTTGCTGAAAAAGAGGTTGGAGACATCGTTACGGTTCCGATCTCTCACGGTGAGGGATGCTTCCTCGCCTCGAATGAGCTGATCGATCAGCTTGCCGCAAACGGACAGATCGCAACACAGTACGTGGACGCAAAGGGTCTGCCCACCGACGATATTCGCTTCAATCCCAACAACTCCGCCTGTGCGATTGAGGGTATCACCTCTCCAGACGGACGCGTGTTCGGTAAAATGGGTCACTCCGAGCGTATCGGATACGGCTTGTACAAGAACGTTCCCGGCGACTTCGAGATCGGCATGTTCCGCTCCGCAGTAAAGTATTTTAAATAATCGAGCACTTTTGTGAAAAGCTTTAGAATGAGATTCTTAATTTTGCTTTTTACAAAATAGTAAGCTACACACAAAAAAGGAATTTGAGGCAGAAATGTCAAGGATTCCTTTTTTGCTTTTTCTATATAAATATGATATAATTTTTGAAAAACCATTGACAAATGCTTTGATTTGTGTTATACTGACAAAAAAAGATAGAGGTGCGCCTTGATAAGAGTAAACGACGCGGAATAGCCAAGAGCCTGGCGTTGCGTTGGGGAAAGGATCGGGTGCCGAAGAACAGTCGGGGCCTCGGACTGATTCTGGCAGTGCGGATAAGATCCGTCCTGTTGTCGCAGAAATGCGGAGAGCTATCCTACTTCCCGTTCCGATTGTGGCGGAATTCTTGGAGAAGGTAGCCGTGTGTGACGGCTATTTTGTTTGTATGAATTCGTCCCGTCCATGGGCAGAGCAATGCTTTTCGCAGTGTGCTCTGCTTTTTTACTGTCAGAGCTTGTCACTGATTATGAATGACGCTACATCGTGTAAAAAGAAAGGATCTTGAAAATGAAAAAAACAGTATTTAAGGGCGCGGCTACCGCGATTATCACCCCCTTGACCGAAAACGGAATTGATTACGAGCTCTTTGGTGCGTTGATCGAATGGCAGATCAGCGAGGGGATCGACGCCATTGTTGTGTGCGGAACCACGGGCGAGGCTTCTACCCTGACCGATGAGGAGCACCGTGACGCCATCGAGTTTGCGGTCAAAAAGGTAAATGGACGAATTCCCGTCATTGCGGGAACAGGCTCCAACGACACCGCATATGCCATCGACCTGACCAAGTTTGCATGTGAGGTAGGTGCCGATGCGATGCTGGTCGTGACTCCTTATTACAATAAAGCTACACAAAAGGGCTTGATTGCCTCCTTTACCGCAATTGCAGACGCCAGCACCAAGCCTGTGATTCTGTATAATGTTCCGTCGCGCACGGGCTGTAATATTCTGCCTGCAACCGCAGCGATCCTTGCCGAGCATCCCAATATCGTTGCCATCAAGGAAGCAAGTGGCAATATTTCACAGATCGCCGAGCTTGCCGCCGCAACACGCGGAAAGCTGGATATCTATTCGGGTAATGACGATCAGATCGTTCCGATCATGTCCTTGGGCGGAATCGGCGTTATTTCGGTGCTTTCCAATCCGATGCCGCGCGCTACCGCCGAGCTTTGCCGCAAGTTTTTTGACGGTGATATTGCGGGAGCGGCAAAAATGCAGCTTGATCTGTTGCCTCTGATCAACGCGCTGTTCTGTGAGGTCAACCCGATTCCCGTAAAGGCTGCAATGGCGGCAATGGGATATTGTGAGAATTACGTTCGTCTGCCTCTGACCCTGATGGAGGAGGCAAATGAAGCAAAGCTTCTGTCCTTGATGAAGGAGCAGGGGCTGTCTGTTGACGGAGGAAAAAGAGCATGAAGATCCTGATTTGCGGCGTTGGCGGTCGTATGGGCCGTGAGGTTGCAAAATTGGCTTTGGACGGTGTTCGGGGTGCTGTCCCGATTGCCGGATTTGATGTGGTGGATGTGGATACGCGGGAGTTTCGCACCTATACAAGCTGGAATTTGGTTGAGGAAGAGCCCGATTGCATCATCGATTTTTCAAACCATGCAGGCACTGCGGCACTTTTGCAGTACGCCACCGAAAAAAAGATCCCCGTTGTGTTGGCTACAACAGGGCATACCGCCGAGGAGCTGGAGGTCATCAAGCAGGCTTCCACGCTGATCCCGATCTTCCATTCCGCGAATATGTCACTTGGTATCGCCTTGCTGGTGGAGCTTGCAAAATTGACCGCAAAGA
>JAZOPW010000367.1:0-9085 GCA_045655785.1 Eubacteriales bacterium | reverse complement strand
CAAATTTCAATTTGACGGTGACGTCTTTTTGGAATTCAAAGGTCGAGACATCAATTTTGGCACCCTTATAATAGTAGCCGTCGAATACGTAGCCCTCATCGGCAACGGGGGTGATATATACGTTGTTGTCAGAGCCGATCTCGCCTGTGATGATGCCTTTCTGGTCACATTCAAAGGTGATCACACACATGGTATCGTTGCCGCCTGCGGCGCAGAAGGCATTGATGCTTCCGTTCGAGGTCTTCATGACGATCGGATTGTATCGCATTGCGGAATCAGCGGCAATTCGAAGTGTTTGTGCGTATTTGCGGACAGAGCTACAATCCGTCAGAGCTGCTCCTTTGATCTGCTTGTCGTCAAGCATTGAAGAGGTCATTTCCGTTTTGTTTGCGCAACTATTATTTTCGATTAACAAACCGCTTACTCCGACGAGTTTATAAAGAGCGGAGCACAGAGCATTTTCTGCTGTGATCTTGTTATCGTAGATATAGATGCCGGATGTTTTATTCGTGACCCATGTATATCCTGTAAAGCTTGAGGGCTCCTCAGTGGTGCGGTCCGTTTGTAGGATATTGGCGTATCCGATGATCTCATAATCAACAAATTTTGTGGCTTGAGGAGAGGAAATTATGCCGCAAAAGCGAGATTTTTCACCAATAATAAACTCATTGTTATGGATTCTGTAATTTTGGCATCCGCCACGGTTTTCTGCCTTGGTGATATAGACCAAGGGCTTTTCACTCAAAATTATATCACCCGTATGGAAGGTCAGCTGGATCATATGATGGTTTTCCTCGGTTACGTTGTCTCTATCAGAAATGAAGCGACAGCCCGAAATTTCGATATCCGTATAAGCATAAGAACGAATTGCCAGGACGCGGGGATTATCAAAAGTGCAATTGAGGATGCGGAGATTTGTAGCAGGTGCTTTGGACTGATGTCCGTGGTGTCCAATCGGAACGCTTGGGGCATCGTATTGTACGCTTCTTCCAAAATAGCAGTTTTCGAACAGCACGTTATGCGAATGGTAATACTCGTGTGGGGCAAAGACCGAACCTGCACCATATCCCATACCGATCGCACCCGGGTGAGTGGATTCAACCTGGATCACTTCTGGAGAACCGGGACCCGCATTGAAGCCTGCACACATGATGTCACGGATGATCACGTTGATGCATCCTGTAACCTGGAGCGCATGATTGTTTGTTGTGTCTTTTAGAATCACGCTTTCGAACACAACGTTGTGCGCGCAGGTCCAGATCAGACCGCGACGCCGTCCGATCATATCAATGACACCGCCCATGATCGAAAAATTACTTGCACCTGTCACGCCCTCGGCATTGATCGCGTGGTTTGCAAACATATCAAAATCGGTAGCCATAAGTCTTGCAAAATAAGTTCCGTCCTTGATCAGCTGATCGATCTCCTCTGTATAGGGGGTATTGTAGTTTTGGAGTACGCCCTCCAGACGGATGGTGACGTTTTCTTTCAATTGAATAAAATGAATATAGTAATTTCCCTTGGGAACGTAAACAACACCGCCGTCGGGAAGTGCGTTCATTGCGTCGATCGCATCCTGCAGGGCTTTCGTGTGGACGTTTTTATCGGTGACGGTGGGATCCATGCCAAAATCCGATGCATAAACATAATTCTTCGGCATCTCGAAAGCGGTGTAGGAGAGATCCTTGATCTCATTGTCGGCGCCGACGGTAACGGTGATGATCACCTTTTCGGCGTACTTATTTTTGAGTGTGATCTGTGTGGTACCAAAGGAGCGGGGAGTGATGACAATGCCGCCGTCCTGATCGACCTCTACCGCGGCGATCTCTTTACTTTGAGAAGCTGCGGCAACAACGGAAAAACCAATTTCTTTGGCAGTTAAAATTTTCTTCATGATAAAACCCTCCTTGGATTTTTGTATATTATAACAGGGGTTTGCACATTTGTCAATATGTTTTTTATTCATAAACAAAAAATATGTGGAGTTTTTTGCATACAAAAAACTCCCCGAGCAAACGTTTTTGTTCGCTCGGGGAAGAAGATTATTTCTTCACAAATTTCAATTTGACGGTAACGTCCTTTTGGAATTCAAAGGTTGAGACATCAATTTTGGCACCCTTATAATAATAGCCGTCGAATACGTAGCCTTCATCGGCAACGGGGGTGATATATACGTTGTTGTCAGAGCCGATCTCGCCTACAACCGTGCCGTTGTCCTCACATTCAAAGGTGATCACACACTTGGTGTCGTCATCGCTTGCAGTGCAGAAGGCATTGATTTTTCCTTCAGACTTTTTCATGACGATCGGGTTTTCTGTGATCGAGGAGTAGGTAGCAACGCGGAACTTCTCTGCATACTTGCGTGCAGAGAGACAGTTGGTCAGCTTTGCACCCTCAATTGCCTCACCGTCCAATGAGGAAACTGTCATCTTGGCATTGTTTTTACATTCGTTGTTTTTGATCAGCAGTCCTCTTACACCTGTAAGGCTGTAGAGTGTGCTACACAGATCATTTTCAGCGGTGATCTTATTATCATAAAAGTAGATATCGGAAACCTTATTATTGACATACATGTATCCGTTAAATTCCGAGGCAGGGGACGTACTGCGTTCGGTCAGCATCAGATTGGAATATCCAATTGCTTCATATGCTGAGTATTTTGTCGATTGGAGTGTGCAGAGAATACCGCACATCAAAGAATCTTCACCGATATAGAATTCGTTATCATGAATCTGGTAATTCTGACATCCGCCGCGGTTTTCTGCCTTGGTGATGAATACCTTGGGACTATTGCTCAAGATAATATCTCCGGTACTAAAGGTAAACTGGATCATGTAGTTGTTTTCAGAAATCACGTTGTTTCTGTCGGAAATGAATTGACAACCGGTGATTTCTACATCGGAGAATGCGAATGCTCGGATCGCCATGATACGCGGGTTATCAAACGTACAATTCAGGATGGAAAGTCCCGTAACGGGGGACGCGGACGCATGACCATGGTGCCCGATCGGGATATTGTGGGTGTCATGCAGATCACTTTTTCCGAAATAGCAGTTTTCGATCAGTACGTTTGCGCAATGGTAATACTCATGCTCGGCAAATACCGATCCTGCACCGTAGCCCATACCGATGGCTCCGGGGTGAGAGGTTTCAATCTGGATCAGCTCTGTGGAAGCATCTCCTTCGATAGCGCCCGCAAACATCACGTCACGAATGACAACATTGGTGGAGCCCGTAACCTGGATGGCATGGTTGTTGGGCGCGTCCTTCATGATCACGCTTTCCAGTGTGGGACCGTCGGCACAGGTCCAAATGAATGCGCGGCGACCCTTCATGTTGATAACGCCGCCCTTAATGCCGAAGTTATCGGCACCTTTCGCGCCGTTTCCGTTTTGCGGATGGTTTGCAAACATATCGGAGTTCATCGAGTTCAGGCAAGCAAAATACTCGCCGCTCTTGATTTGCTTGGCAAGTGTATCGCTCATGGCGGTGTTGTAATTGTCGATGACACCCTCCAGATGGAGCGTTACGTTTGCTTTCAGCTCGATCAAGCCGATGTTATAGTTGCCCTTGGAAATGTAAACAACACCGCCGCCTTTATTGTGTGCGGCGTTGATTGCTGCCTGAAGTGCTGAGGTGTTGTTGTATTTGGAAGGATCCATACCGTAATCCTTTGCATATACAACGTTTTTGGGTACCTGATAAGTCTCATAATCGAGAGTCTTGATTTGATTATCTCTGCCAACCGTTACGGTGATCTCTACCGATTCGGCATAATTGTTTTTGGCAACGACTACGGTTGTGCCGGGATAGCGAGGAGTAATGACAACGCCGCCGTCATCCTCATCGATTTCAACAGTTGCGATCTTTTCATTTCTGGAGTGTGCTGCAACAACCTGGAATCCGATCTCGATGATGTCAACCAGCTTGGGGTCACCGGGCTCTGTGGGGATCGGGTCGGTCTCGTCCTCGGAATCTGTTCCGGGATCTTTGGTGTCGGTTACATCCGAAGAGGAGCCGGTATCATCCCCGGGGTCATCTGTGGGGGTACACGCGGTCAGAAAAAGCGTGGCAAGCATGGAAAGGCAAAGCAAAAATGTAATGAGTCTTTTCATTTGTTATAAACCTCCATTTTTTGATTCTCGTTTATTATACAATATCTACTTTGATTTGTCAATGGTTTTTGTGCAATGTTTTTGTGAACAATTATAAAAAGTTTTTTCTTTCCTATTAATAATTATTTCGTATGAATGAAAACAGAGGTGCTTACAAGATTTTTGCATAATCCTGTTGCACCTCTGTGACGGGGTTATTTCTTGATGAATTTCAGGGTTACCGTAACGGCTTTCTCAAAGCGGAAGGTGTCCGAGGTAAGCTTTTGTCCATCGACGTAATATCCGTCAAATGTGTAGCCCTCATCGGCAACGGGGGTGACGAACAGCTCACCGTTCTTGTTTGCCGTACGCTCGATCCTGCCGCCGCTCTCGCTGACGAAGGTGACGATACACTGACTTGTCGTTGAGGACGCGTTACAAAATGCGTTGATCTTCCCGCTGTTTAGCACCATGACGATAGGCTTTGAGGTGTTGGCGGAGTATGCCGCTACCTTGAATTTCTTGGCATATTGATCGACCGACGTGCAACCGGATAGCACAGCTCCCTCGATTTTCTTGCCGTCAAGAACCGAATGACGCATAGTTGTTGCGCTTGTGATCGTGTTGTTTTCGATCCGCAAGCCCTCGACACCTGTCAATGAGAACATGGCAAGACAATATGCGCTTTGGGAGTTGATCTTGTTGTTGTAGATCTCAATATCCGAGATGCGGTTGGTTGCCATTTTGTATCCGTTAAAGGTGATGACGGGAGCGTTTACGGATCTTTCGGTCTGTACAAGATTTGTAAAGGCGATTGCGTCATAAGACGTATATTTGGTGGAGGAAAGGGTAGCCAGAACACCGCGAAGCATGGAGTCTTCCCCAATCTCAAAGGTGTTGTCATGGATTTTATAGTTCTGACATCCGCCACGCTCCTCCGATTTCGTGATGTACACAAGCGGAGATTTTGAGAGAATCGTATCTCCCGTGTTAAATTTCAGCTCCATCATGTAATGCGTTTTACCATCCACGCCGTTTGCGCGATCGGAAATGAACTTACAGTTTGCAATCTCCACGTCGCTGAAGGCATATGCACGGAATGCCGCAACACGGGGATTGTCAAAGGTGCAGTTGAAGATACCCAAGCCTCTGAGTGATTCCGAGGATTGGTGTCCGTGGTGTCCGATTGCATAGGTGGGGGAGTCATACAAGTCACTTGGACCGAAATAGCAGTTGTCAAACGTGACGTTAAAGGAGTGATAATACTCATGCTCCTCAAACAGGCTATCAGCAACGGTTCCTTTACCAATGGCTCCGGGATGTGAGGATTCAATCTGGATCAGCTCGGCTCCTGAATTGTTATTGTTATAGCGATACCCTGCAAACATGACGTTTCGGATCGTTACACCGTCGCAACCGGTAACCTGGATGGCATGGTTGTTGGGGCAATCCTTCATAATTACGTTTTCAAGAAGGACGTTTTCGGCACAGCACCAAATAAATGCGCGTGCTCTTCCTTCCATATTAATAATACCGCCCGTAATGGTAAAATTACCTGCACCGTCTCGTCCGGGTGCTTTTTTTGCATGGTTGGCAAACATATCGCCGCCCAGTGTGACGAGCTGCGCAAATTTTCCTTGGCTTACAAGCTTTATAATATCCTTGCTGTACGGTTGATTGTAGTTGTCCAGAATACCTTCCAGACGCAGAGTGATCCCTTCCTTGATCTCTACAAAGGAAATCTTGTAGGTTCCCTTGGAAACGTAGACCACACCGCCGTTCGGAAGTGCGTTGATGGCAGACTGCAATGCTCCTGCGTTGTCCTCGTTGCTTGGAGACATTCCATATTCCTCTGCCAAAACATAGTTTTTGGGGGATTGGAATGGAGTGTAATCCAAGCTTTGAATTTGCTTTTTAGAGTCTACGGTCACGGTGATCTCAACCGATTCTCCGTATGTATTGAGTACCGTTACCACCGTGCTTCCGGTCGCCCTTGGGGAGATCGTCAAGCTGCTGTTCGTGTTAACGGTTGCGGTTGCCACCTTTTCGTCTTTTACCTTGGCAAGGTGTGCCTTCAGTCCAAGGTCAGCGGCTTGCAGAGTGGAAGGCTTTCCGGGCTCTGTGGGGGATTCTTCGTTTTCGTCCTCACTCTTGACCGTTGTTTCGTCGATCGACTCGGTCTCCTCTGTATCGGATGAGGTGTCGGGCTCTTTGCTTGTTTGATCGGTGCAGGCGGTGAGGAGCGAGCATCCCAAAATGCAAGCCAAAAGGAGCGCGGAGATCGTCTTTTTCATCATAATCCTCCAAATAATTCAAAAATTAAAGATCCTCGTTGTTTCCGAGCACACGCCGTGCCGAGCGCACAAGCCGTTCCCGTAGCCAATAGGGCTCGACCAGGCGAAAGTCGGAATCGAGTGAGAGCAACAAACCAATGAATTTTTCGATGCTGTGAAATTCGCAGACATAGCGATACTGTGAGTGCTTTGCAATAATGTAAGGGGTCAGCTCCAGCGCGGTCAGCTTGTTTTTGATCTCCACGGTTGCGGAGTAGGGAATCTGCATCTGAATGATCGATTCGTCGGCGGCAAGCTCGCGATTTTCGGCGTTGAAGATTTCGGGCATATAGAGGTCGTCATTGTCGGAGCTGACCAATACGGGAAGAACAAATGGGTGGGTGTAATAAAATCCCTTGCGGCTTTTGTCGTATTCCACGGGCGCACCGAGCTCGCGGCGCAAATAATCCAGATCGCGCTGTGCCTGACGGTGGGAGATCCCAAATCGCTCGGCAAGGCGTTGCGCGTTCGGGTAACTGTTCATGGTCATTTTTTTATGCAACCATTGTATGCGAGTGTTTGCGTTCATATTGGTTCCTTTCGACGTTACTCAAGGGATTGCGTCGGCTCGCTGTCGAGTGTGGTGGGGACTTGGGGATGCAAGAGTATATGAATTCGGATGAGTGCCGTTACCATGATGCAAAGGATCAAAAAAGCTCCTGCTGTATAGTCGGCGCGGTCGATCCGATCGGTCAGAAATCCGACCAGCATTGCCGGTGTGGAAAGCGCGCCGATGGATACGACCCATGTGCAGACGCTCAGATAGAAGCGGGGACGCGCGCGGTCGAGGAGATAGCGAATCTCCTCTGTGTACAGAATGAGAGAGAACAGGACACCTGTTTGAGTTGCCGTCTTTAGCGGTGCATTCATTTCGATCGAGGTGTCAAAGTAATAGTAAGCCGTCAGAAGAATGCAAGCAATCACCGCAAGAAATCCGAGCAGTGCGACGATGCTTGCCTTGGCTTTTGCGATCGGGAACCCGATGAGGATCGCATAAAGAACCGCAAGAGCCAAAAAAAGTGCGGCGAGCGTTCCAACGGTGGGGTTCAGTTGATTGTGATTGAAAAGCAGGATCACGATCGCGGCAAAAAGAAAGCCGAACGCGGCGGGAGTAGGGTAGGAGCGATTGCCAAAGGGAGCGGCGGCAAGCGTCGAGGGCTTGGTCGTTATTGCGGCAAGCGTTCCTGCGACCGCGCTGATCAGGGAAAAGATAACAGCGAGGATCGGGAGGGGAGAGTCGGCTTGAAAATAGTTTGTATCGGGACCGTAGGCGATCATGACCCCAATCGTTTGCATGACTGCCGCCGCGACCGCGCCGATGGCGAAGACCAGCCAAAGCCAAAAAGATCTGTTTATCTGTTTCTTCATTCGTTTCCAATCCTTTGATTTTTATTTGATAGAATCGTTATCTTTTATTATATAACACAATTGTGAATAAATCATGTCGTTTTGAAATGTTCTGAAAAATATTCTTGGGGATCTTTTTTTTTGATTTTTCTGTGCGATCAATGAGGCATTGACTGTGGTTGTTTAAAAAAAGAGATACGCGGTTGCGTGTTGTTGGTTGTTTGGCGGTTTTGCGATAAAAATAAAAATGAATTTTGAAAAACGATTCAAAAAATCCCGTTTTTTGCTTTTTGAGCCTGATTTTTGTTTAATATAAACAATGAAGAAGGTAGGATTGTTTGTTATATTCTATAAATCGGACACAAAAAAAGTGTTGCAATTTTGAGGGAAATCTGATATAATATATAGGCTTGATATGCGATGAAGCGAAAGGTTGCTGTGAGGGGACGCCCAAACAGGTAATTTTCGTGGAGTATGTCCGTTGAACCGGGCGAAAGGTATGACCGAAGCATGAAACGGCGCAAACGTGCGTCGGAGTTGCGTGCGCGCAATTCGCTTCCGAAAATCCCGGAATTTGTTCTGCGCGGCTCCCGGCTGAGCCGAATGGAACAAACTCCGTATTTTTCAGGGAGTGCATGAAACGCACGGGGCGGTGTTGTAGGAAATGCCTGCCTTGCAAAAACGCGGCCTGCGGACGAATCCCTTCCTTTAATGTAAAGGGCGCCGCAGACAAGCGAAATCTTGATAAGGAGGCAAAAAACAATGGCAGTTAAGGAAAAGATCAGAGTCAGACTCAAGAGCTACGATCACGTTCTGATTGATACCGCAGCGAAGAAGATCGTTGAGGTTGCAACCAGAAACGGTGCTGAGGTTTCGGGTCCTATCCCGCTTCCGACTGAGAAGGAGATCATTACGATCCTCCGCGCAGTCCATAAGTACAAGGATAGCCGCGAGCAGTTCGAGTACCGTACGCACAAGAGACTGATCGACATCATCAAGCCCTCGCAGAAGGTTGTAGATGCTCTGATGAGTGTAGAGCTCCCCGCCGGCGTTGAGATCGAGGTTAAAATCTGATATCAAGCACCACGATCCACGCAAACACAAAGACAACAGCCGAGTTGTTGATCCTATAACCCTAAGGATCGAAATAATCGGAAACTTTGTAAGTCATGTTGGCGAGTGAATCCCGTCAACCAATAATTTACAGGAGGAAAACAAAAATGAAAAAGGCTATTATCGGTAAAAAAATCGGTATGACCCAGATTTTCGATGAAATCGGAAACGTCATTCCCGTAACCATTATCGAAGCAG
>JAZOPW010000366.1:0-2993 GCA_045655785.1 Eubacteriales bacterium | reverse complement strand
CAAGATGACGGACTTGATTTTGTTGTTGAGATTATGGACGTGGTTTGGGTTTCTTCCCGACGAGGGATGTGCGCATGGTGACGCAAAATCTGTAGGGCGGACTCCAGCCGTCGATCAAAAGTTGAGTATTTGCGGTTCTGCATGGCAGAATGCGGATGTTTAATCCGCAAGCAAATACCCATAGCGACCAATCATTGTTAGCACTTGTTATGCGGTCGCGATGATCCCGCCGCAAAATACAGAAAAAACAAGACGGCTGGAATAGAACCCCCGCCCTACGAATGCAATTCTTTGTGTAGCAAACAGAGTTATCGTGGAAAAACAATTTTTGGAGCCGTCAGAGCGCATTTTTGCTTTCGCGTATTCAAGATGACGGTCTGCAATTGGTCATTTGTCTGAACATAACATCAAGCCCACGTTGACGTTTTGCTAACGTGGGCTCAAATTTTTTAAGGCAGCACCTCACAATTCTGATTGCGAAAATACGTCGTCAGATTTTTCGTCAAACAAACCAAATCGACGATGTCAATAGTGGATCTATTGCCAAGGAAATTTGTGCCGTGTGACGGAAAAGATGCAAGTAGTTGCGTAACTCGGGCATTAGCCGCGAATTGTGCGGTGTTGCCTTAAGATAATCACGATTTGATTTTCGAGGGTTCGAGCATGGGCGGTGTGTTTTCGCGGAGCTGTTGCCGTAGGGTGAAGTAACAGAAAACAAAATGTGTTCCGCCCGTCATCAGCCATGAAATGGGATACGAAAGGTACAGGACAAAGGGCGTCGGGATCAAGGCAAAAACCGTATAGATCCACACCACGCGGAATACACAGGAGCCGAGAAGCGACACGATCATGGGCGTGATCGATTTTCCGAGTCCGCGCATGATTCCCGTTCCGACCTCCATCAAGCCGCACAGGAAGTAAAATACTCCCATGATGGCAAGTCTTTGCATGCCCGCCGAGATCGCACCGTCATTCCCGGGTATAAAAATCGAAAGCAACGGTTTCCCAAACGCGTAAACGCTGAGACCGACGGTCAGACCAACCACCGTTACCACGATGATACACCACAGAATGCAACGCTTGAGACGGTCGAATTTCTTCGCACCCATGTTCTGCCCAACAAAGGTCAGAGCCGTGTGATAGAGCGCATTTTGCGTGGCGTACACGTAGCCGTCAAGATTCGAGGCGGCGGTGTTTCCTGCAACCATGGCGGTTCCCAAGGAGTTGATCGAGGATTGAATGATCACGTTAGAAAAGGAGAACAGTGTGCCTTGCAGACCAGCGGGAAGTCCCACGTTCAGGATCTTTTTCAGCTTGCTGCGGTCGATCCGAAGCTCCCTCAAATCGATCTTGCAGGGTCCGTTGTAGCGCATCAGGTAACCGACGATCAAGAGACAGGAGATCCAATGTGACGCCGCCGTCGCAACACCGACGCCCAAAGCACCCGTGCGAAAGACCAGAACCATCACAAGATTCAACCCCACGTTTGCCACGCCTGCGGTCGAAAGAAAGATCAAGGGACGCGTGGTATCACCCGATGAGCGCAGCATGGCGGCGCAGTAGTTATAGAGCATATTTGCGGGCATGCCGCAAAAATAGGCGAACATATAGGGGACAGCCTGATCCAGAACAGCGGGGTCGGTTCCCATCAGGGCAAGGAGCGGACGCGCTGTGCAAAGACCGAACACGGTCACGACTGCACCGCTGATCAGTGCCGCCAGAACCGAGGTATGTACCGTCTTTTTCACGTCGTCAAAGTGTTTTGCGCCGATGTCGTGTGCCACAGAGACGCCTGCACCCACCGAAAGACCGAAAAACAGATTGATGATCAGGTTGATCAGCGAGCCGCAGGAGCCGACCGCCGCGAGTGCGATCTCTCGCTCCTTGGGAGTGTCTCCGCCCCAACGACCCACCACAATGGTGTCCGCCGTATTAAAGAGCAGCTGCAGCACCGCCGTTGCGATCAACGGCAGCGTAAAAAGGATGATCTTTGACAGGATCGGTCCCTGTGTCAGATCCTGATTTTTTCGTAACGCGGTTTGTGACATGCCATACCCTTTCCGAATTCATTCAAAAAGCGTTTTTTGAATACACGTCCCTCAAAACCGAGCCGTGTCTCCATGTGTTATTATACAACTTTTTATGGAAAAGTCAATAGCTATCGGGGAAACTTTTCATTTTGAGCGTGGAGAAGCCTATACACAAAAAGGACGTCATTCCGAGTCCAAAAAGACGAAAACCCTTACTCCTGCGAGAAAACAGAAAACAAAGAGGGCGTCCGCGAGGTGCGGACGCCCAATTTTATGGTCTTTTTATCATCCGACCGTTTTGGGTCCGATCGATGATTGCAATCTGTTTACGCGATTATTCGTAGAGCTTGCCCATCTTGAGGAGTCTCTGATACTTCGCCTTTGCGTTGGCGTCTGCCTTTGCAAAGAGGTCAGCGGCTCTTTCGGGGAAGGACTGTGCCAGACGAGCGTAACGGGTCTCGGTCTTGATGAAGTCAACGTAATCGGTGGTGGGCTCCTTGGAGTCGATGCTCAGCTTGTTAGCCTCCAGAGTAGGATTGTAACGGAACATCTGCCAGTAGCCTGCCTCAACTGCCTTCTTCATTTCAAGCTGGCAGTTCTGCATGCCGCCCTTCAAACCGTGCATTTCGCAGGGTGCGTAACCGATGATCAGGGAAGGACCGTTGTAAGCCTCTGCCTCCTTGAGTGCCTTGAGCAGCTGGTTCATATCGGCGCCCATAGCGACCTGTGCAACGTATACGTAGCCGTAGGACATTGCGATCTCTGCAAGGTTCTTCTTGCCGATTGCCTTACCTGCTGCCGCGAACTGTGCGACCTGACCGATGCTGGATGCCTTGGATGCCTGTCCGCCGGTGTTGGAGTAAACCTCGGTATCGAATACGAATACGTTCACATCTTCGCCGGAAGCCAGAACGTGGTCCAAGCAAGTCGGAGGCCAAGCGGTCTTAGGAAGACAACATTCAC
>JAZOPW010000365.1:0-7381 GCA_045655785.1 Eubacteriales bacterium | reverse complement strand
GGTTGGCAAAACAACTGGGACAACTATGCCGCAACGGTGGTTTGGAACGCGAACGGCGTATACGTAGACGAAACACAAAAGCTTGTCTACGCACTCCGCGCCGACGGCACAGCGGTTCTCGGAAAATACTACGGTAATCTGCAAACACTGAATCTCTCTATTCCCAACTACTCGATCACCGAGCTCCACGCTAATCTTTTTAACGGTCATAGTGAATTGACAAGCATTACACTGCCCACCACCTTGACCGTGATCGGAAACCATGCTTTCTATGCGTGCAGCTCCCTCGAAAGCATCTCACTGCCGAGTGGATTGCTCTCGATCGGAGAAGGTGCATTCGTAGGCTGTCACAGTCTCACCTCGTTGCGGATTCCCGCAAGCGTGACAACGGTCGGCTATGGAATCACCTCGGATTGCTACTCTTTGGAAAAGATCTATGCCGAGGCGCCCCAAAGACCTGACGGTTGGGATATCGATTGGAATCTTGGCAGAACCGTCATTTGGAACTACAAGGGTACCTTTACCGACACACAGGGCATCGAATACCTCCTGCAAACCGACGGCACTGCAAAGGTGATTGGTTACCATCCTCCCGAAGGGGTCGGAAGTTCGATCGCGCTGGTATTCCCCGCTACGGTGGAAGGACACCCGTTGACCACGATCCAACGTGCCGTATTCTCCGATTGCACCAACATCACCTCGATCTCGCTTCCCGAGAGCTTGACCACGATCGAGCCCGAAGCATTTTATCGCTGTACCGGCTTGACCGAGGTCACCATCCCCGCAAGTGTGACCACTATCGGCTACCATGCATTTTCTTACTGTCAGCTGACCAACATCTACGCAAAGTGTGAGAGTCAGCCTGCAGGATGGGATTCGGAATGGTATTATGACAGCTATGACGTACCCGAGGCAAACATCTACTTCTACTACGACGGTCTGTATACCGACGCACAGGGCGTGACTTATATTCTCCATCCCAACAAAACCGCTACCGTATATTCTTACAACGGAAACGCAACCGTACTCAGCTTTGCGGTGGACGGCTACACGGTTGTAAAGATCTCATCTGCGGCAACAGGCTCGAACGGTATCTTCTATAACCACACCGAGCTGTTGACGGTGACGCTCCCCGAGGGCTTGACCGAGATTGGAGACTTCGCATTCCACAACTGCTCGTCCCTGATATCGGTTTCCTTCCCCTCGACGTTGAAGAGCATCGGAAATTATGCCTTCTACAGCTGTGAAAATCTCAACAAGATCGATCTGCCCGAGGGCTTGATCAGCATTGGAAGCAATGCATTCCGCGAATGCTACAAGATCAACGAAATCAAGCTCCCCTCCACGCTTACGTCGATCGGAACCTATGCGTTCTACGGTACCAACGCGACGTCGATCTTCATTCCCGCAAGCGTGACCGAGCTTGCAAGCGACGCCCTACATGCAGGCTTTACCCTGATCTACGTAGAGCACGCCTCCAAGCCGGACGGTTGGGATTCCTCTTGGTGTGGCTGGAGCCAGACCGTGATCTGGAACGTCCAAAAGACGGTGACCGACACCCAGGGCGTGACCTATGTGATCTTCACCGATAACACCGCCACCGTGACCGCCTACAACGGAACGGCAACCGAGCTGACGCTTGGACTTAACGGCTACACCGTAACCAAGATCGAAAGCAACGTCTTCTATTCAAGATCCGAGTTGACCAAGGTCGTTCTTCCCGCAGAGCTCCTGGAGATCGGCTCTGACGCATTCTCCTATTGCTCGGGTCTGACCGAGATCAACCTCCCCGAGGGTCTGATGACCATTGGCTACAATGCCTTCTACGGTTGTACCTCGCTCAGCTCTGTTCGCATCCCCTCCTCGGTGGTTGCGATCGGAAGCACTGCGTTTGGAAACACCGCGTCGGAATTTACCATCTATGCTACACACGCCTCCAAGCCCGACGCATGGGATTTCGATTACGGCTATCACGTCATTTGGAACTTCAAGGATTACTACACCGACGCGCAGGGAATCGAGTACATTCTCTACAACGATAACACCGCCGAGGTGCTGTCGTACAACGGGAATGCGGAGTCGCTGACGATCGCCATAGACGGCTACACCGTAACCGTGATCCGAGACAACGTGTTCCTCGGTCACACCGAGCTGAAATCGGTTTCGCTTGCGGCGGGATTGAAGAAGATCGGATGCAGTGCGTTCTACGGATGTATGCGTTTGGAATCGATTGACATTCCTTCCACCGTCACCGAGATCGAAGCCAATGCCTTCCAGGATTGCGCACGTCTGAAAAACATTGACCTGCCCGCAAACCTGACGTATATCGGCGCCCACGCATTTGCAAAATGTGAATATCTTGAGAGTATCACAATCCCCGAGGGCATAGACCAAATCTCCATGTACACATTCGTAAATTGCATAGCACTTACGAATGTCACTTTCCGCGGAAGCATAACCGAAATTTGCAACTCCGCATTTGAAGGTTGTACGTCGCTGACCGAAATCACACTCCCCGATGGCTTGACGACTCTTGGCGGCAGTGCGTTCTGGGGCTGTACACAGTTAAAAACCGTTTCCCTGCCGAGTAGCCTGACCACGATTCACGGCAGCTGCTTCCAAGGCTGTACCGCGCTGAAAAACATTGAGCTTCCCGCAGGCTTGACGACTCTTGGCGGCAGCACCTTCTATGAATGCAGCAGCCTGGAAAGCATGACAATCCCCACAGGCATCACCGAAATCGAAGGCTACCTGTTCAACGGCTGTACCAATCTTAAGAGCTTGTCCTTGCATAACAATATTACACGCATCGGGGATTATGCTTTTGCCAACTGCAACGCGATGCAGACCCTGGAGATTCCCACCGGATTGAAGCGCATCGAAAGCTGGGCATTCTATCAATGCACCAAATTGTCCTATATCCTTCTGCCCGAAAGCCTGACCTATGTTGGAAGCTACGCATTCTACGATTGCTTCAAGCTGACGATCTATTCGCAGTCTCTGATCCAGCCCAGCGCGTGGGATACCTCTTGGAATCCTTCCAACTGTTCTGTGATCTGGGATGTCAAGCAGGTGATTATAGGTGAGGACAGCGTCGTTTACGTGGTTACAAACGAAAAGGAAACCGAAGCCATCGTAACAGGCTACAACGGTACCGCTACCGAGGTTACGGTCAAGGGACCCACAGGCTTGACCGTAACCGCAATCGGCGCAAAGGCATTCCACCAACGCGAAGATCTCATTTCTGTCTTGCTCCCCTCGACCGTGACCTCCATTGGAGCGCATGCGTTCAGCGGTTGTATCAATCTGACCACCGTAAACTTTCCCGACTCGGTCACCTCAATCGGAGAGCACGCCTTCAACAATTGCCAAAAGCTGACCGACGTAACGCTTCCGAGAGAGCTCTCTTCCTTGGGTGAATATGCATTCGCTGATTGCGACGCCTTGACCGAGCTTTCGATTCCGTCAAAGCTTACCGTGATCCCCGATTACGCATTCTCCTCCTGCGGTGGCTTTACCAAAATCGTCATCCCAGAGGGCGTGATCGAAATCGGCAACAGAGCCTTCCATAATTGCCACACGGCAACTTTGATCTACCTCCCCGCCTCTCTGCAAACCATTGGCGAGCACGCCTTTGCCGATTGCTATAATGTAACAGAGATCTTCCTTCCCGAGACGGTAACCACCATCAGGGAATACGCCTTTACCAACTGCCACAATGCAACCATTTATACCCCCATGGCAGAGGCGAATGTTCCTTCCACATGGCATGCGTATTGGAACCCCACATGCTCGGTACAGTGGGAAAGCAAGATCACGGTTGACGAGCAGGGTGTCATCTATCGGATTTATGATGACACCCAAACGGCAGAGGTCATCCGCTACGTCGGAAACGGCGGTGCGCTGACGATCGGATTGGACGGCTATACGGTAATCGGCATCCGCTCGGTTGCTTTTATGCAAAATCAATCCATCACAAGCATTGTCCTTCCCGAGGGCTTGACCACACTTTGCGAAGGTGTATTCCAATACTGTCTCGGCTTGAAGTCGGTAACCCTGCCAAGCACGCTCCAAGAGATACAGAGCTGTGCCTTCCAAGGTTGTACGGCGTTGGAAGAGATCTTCATTCCCGCAAGTGTGACTACGATCCACTACGGTGCTTTTGGAGATTGCCCCAATCTCATCATCAATGCGGAGGTCAGCGAGCAACCCACAGGTTGGCAGGATGGCTGGAATTATAGCAACGCGACCGTAAATTACGCGAAACTTGCTGAAAAGACTATTACCATTGACGGTGTAAAATCACAAACGGAAGGTTGGGCTGATACACCATATGTTTTGTTGGATACCATTACAACCACAGGCACGGATATGGCGGGAAAAATAGATAATCCATCAAAGGTTTATGTCAAAACGGACTACGAATATCTTTATTTCTTTTTCGAAAGTCCGCATGTTGATATAGGTGCAAACCACAGGGTTTATCTTCAAATTGCTTTTAATGGTGACGTTGTTTCTAATTCAACAGAAAAGAACAATTGGTTGATTGCTGCTCTTTGGTTAGACAAGGAAAGGTCTTGGGATCACTCCAATGCTATGGTATATCAATACAAGTATTCAAACTCCAATTCATATGAACCAACAGACAGTTTGTTTGCTAATGCCGATATTACCGTAAAATTCGTATATGATGAAAACGACCCCACAAAAATCATCAAGAAGAATGTTGAATTTGCTATTCCTTTGACCGCCGCCGTAAAAGCCCAATTACAAACAGCAGACACTTCGTTACAATTTTGTTTCTGGGAAAGAACCGATATAACACAGGATGGAATCGCACAAAACAATGCTGGGTATATTCCACCTCAAGGACATGCATGGAACAAAGCAACCGTACCTTTGGTGATACCCAAAAATACTACATCATATAAAGAAAAGCCCACCATTGTAGATATTTCCGACCATACCATTACCGTTGACGGACTAAAATCTCAATCGGAAGGATGGTCCGATATACCTTATGTTTTATTGGACACCATTACAACCAACGGTACAGACAAGGCGGGAAAAACCGATAATCCATCAAAGGTTTATATCAGCACAGATTACGAATATCTTTATTTCTTTTTCGAAAGTCCGCATGTTGATATAGAAAACAACAGGATTTATCTCCAAATTTCGTTTGATGGTACATCAACTTTAGCTACTACAGAAAAGAACCGTTGTTTGTATACTTGTGTTTATTTAACTAACGAAGGTATCTGGGATCATACATTAGGTGACATTGTATGGTTTTATTCGTATTCTAATATATCTAATTCATACAAAGCGACTGATCCATTATATGCCAATGCTAACATTACGGTAAAGTTTGTATATGACGAAACCGATCCCACCAAAATTATCCAAAAGAATATTGAATTTGCAATTCCTTTGACCGATGCTCTAAAAACAGAATTGCAAACAACGAACGCCTCGTTGCTGTTTAGCTTTTGGGAAAGAACAAATGTAGCGCAAGATGGTACCACACAGAACAATGCCGGATATGTTCAATCCGAAGGTTATCAGTGGAAACAACCAACAGTTACTTTAGTGATTCCCAAAAAAGAAGTCCTCTAATAAAACAATGTCATTATATCAAGTGTTTTACTCATAATAAGGGTTGATTTTTGTAGACCTCCCGCGCGTCATCATGAGCGAAGTCGAAGCCCCGAAGGGGTCTCCGCAGGCAAAATCTCGTGGGGCCCCCTATAGAGGTGCATCCGAAATCCGACCTCCGCAAGCTTCGTCGCCCTGCGGGCTTCGATAATTTGCTTGCAAATTGATCAGAGATGACGAACTTGATGCTGCAGACCCTTTTGTCAGGAATTAGAATTGTAAATTGCTGCGCCGTTTCAAACTTGCAAAAAAACACTGTGTAAATTTTTAGATGAAATAATGTACTACAGGTTTGAGCGAACAAGATAGACATGTTATTTCTGAACCTAATGATATTTCAAAATGAAGAGGACAAAATGTCAGAAAATTGATTTGAGGTATTACGTATGTACGAAATGAAAAGCTGTCCCACTTGCGGCTCGGGTGAGCTGAAAAAGACGGGAACGATTCAAAAGGATGGCATCACCTTTGCCGCGTATCGTTGCATGGCATGCGACACCGAATGCTCGGCGTATCAAAAGTATCAAAAAGAAATCGCCGCGGCTCGCAAAACCGCACAAGAGATCCGTGCCAAGGTCAACAGCACCTCACCCCCCACAGCATCGGCGACTTCCACGGCTTCTGCCGCTCCGCAAAAAAAGGTCGAATCCTTGACCCACGCAGCAGCGGCAAAGCCCGTCGCCCCCCGTCCCGCTTCCGCCGCTCCGCAAAAGGCACAGGCAAAAGCAACTCCGTCGGCAAGCAAACCGTCGGTTTTTGCACCGTCTGCTACTCCCATCCCGCAGCCCCCTGTCGTGAACGTCGCCGCCGCTGTTTATAAAAAAGCCATCAACAGCACGGTAGCCATCGTGGCAAAGAGGAACGGAATGATGCGTTGCGGAACAGGAACCATGCTCTCCGATGGCTATCTCTTGACCAACGCCCACGTGGTCATGGAGCTTTCTCCCGACCGCAAAACGGTGCTTGGCACTTGCCAAGAGATCTACGGAAAGAGCGGAAAAACTGCGCATCGCTTCTCGGCTGAGCTTGTCTACTCCGACCCACAGCTGGACCTTGCGCTCCTCAAAACGGCTCCCCATGCGACCCTCATCCCTGTGACGCTCGAACAAAGACCCGCTGAGCCGGGCGAGGACGTGTACGCCATCGGCAACAGCAAGGGTGAAGGACTTTGCATCGTAGAGGGCATCGTGAGTGACGTTGACCGACGCGTTGGCGGAAACGAATACGTGATGATCTCCGCCCCCGTTACCAACGGAAATTCGGGCGGTCCCGTGTTCAACGTCAGCGGAAACCTGATCGGCATCGTGCAGAGCGGCAGAAGTGACGTGTCGGCAATGAATTACGCCATTCCCGTAAACGTCATCCAAGCCTTTCTCGCGAAAGCAAAAAAATAATCAAAAAACGTGGAAGTCCGTGCATCGGATTTCCACGTTTTTTGATGTCCTCAGTTCCCATGTATGGAAGCTTTTATCCCACCGTTTTTTTAGGTTATACTTCGACCTCTTCATCCGCGAGGTTGATGATCTTGACCCCGTTTTCTTGCGCATATTGAAGCACCGTGTATGCTTCATCGGACTCCTTTTCCGCGTATGTAATCAAAAGATCGACGTTTTCGATCATCCAACGGTGCTTTTTTGCCTGCGCGTCCTTGAAGTGCGCGAGTGTACAGATCGGCGTGATGACCTCGTCGTAGTATTCTTTATGAAAATCGGTGACCGCCTTT
>JAZOPW010000364.1:0-4754 GCA_045655785.1 Eubacteriales bacterium | reverse complement strand
CGGACATAATATACTTCGCCGCGATCAGTCTGCGTTCCTCAGTGGTGTTGGCCTTTTCAATGAATTCAGCGTAACCGTGAATGCTTGTAAGCGGTGTACGGAGCTCGTGAGCCATATTATCTACGAGCATCTGCTTTCTCTCTGCCTCGATCATCTTGGCTTCGGCTTCACGCTCCAACGCCGCCATCTGCTCATTGATCTTGGCAAGCATAGCGTTAAAGCTTTTCGCGAGAAGTGTAAATTCGTCGTTACCTTTTTCTTCGACGGTAACGGAAAAATCACCGGCTTCGATCACCTCGGTGGTCTTGCGGAGCTTTTCCAAAGGACCGGAGAGCGTTTTCAGAATAAAGTACAAACAGACTGCAAGGAGCAAGGATACTCCGATAGCCGTAAATGCATAGGTCAGCATCAAGGCTTGGAACTCGGAATCGAGCGATTCCACGTTCTTTGCGAAGATCATTTCGTACTTACCGTCGCAGATTTCGGAGGAGATCACGATGTGACGCTTGCCGTCAAAATCTGTATGGAGCAAAGCGTTTTTATCGATATCGTATTCGTTTGTGAAGTTAGAATAAATAACCTCTCCGTTTTCCTCAAAGGCGAGGTACAAGCCTTTGTTTGCGTAATAGGTTCCAAAGGACTGCATCAAAAGCGAAGGACTGCTGTAGGAGTTGGATTCGGTCATATCCTTGTAATCTCGTTCGAAGGACATAGCAACGTAGTATTGCTCTGCGGTGACGGCAGTTTCGGTCGCTTCAACGTTCTTCTGATAGGTATAAACCGTAAGTGAGAGAATACCCACGTTCAAGCATATTAGAAATAGCACGAGGGTAAATATGTAGGTCTTTTGCCAAAATCTCATTTTCATATCTCAAACCTATAACCCGTCTTGTACACCGTTTGGATCCGCTCCGAGATGCCGAGCTTTTGGCGAAGTCTCTGAACGTGGACGTCAACTGTACGGGTATCTCCTTCATAGTCAAATTCCCAAACCAAGTGTAAGAGCTTTTCACGGGAGAGTGCGAGGTTGCGATTGTTGACCAGCACTTCGAGCAGATCGAACTCACGGGGCTTGAGGGGGACTTCTTCGCCGTTCTTATACACACGTCGGTTATCGAACTCGATGCGGATATCGTCAAACTCAAAATGATTGGTATCAGCCTTGGTTCTGCGAAGAACTGCTTTCACGCGTTCCACAAGCTCGACGATATTAAAAGGCTTTGTAATATAATCATCTGCACCCAGGCGCAGACCTTTGATCTTGTCCGCGGGTGTGGATTTTGCCGTGACGAAAATAACCGGCGTTCCTTCGATATATTCCATGATCTCAAAGCCCGAATATTTGGGAAGCATTACGTCAAGGATGATGAGATCGTATTTGAGCTTCAGCGCCTCGGTCAGCCCCGATTCACCGTCAAATACCTGGCTGCACTCATGTCCGACCAGCTCGAGATTGAATTTTACAAGATCGTTGATCGCTTTTTCGTCCTCAACAATGAGTATTTTAGCCATGTTTCCACCTCCGCGTTGCTGATTGAAGATACAATATCTCCATTTTGTATATATTATAGCACTCACTTGTTGCCAACTTGTATCCGTGAGCACGCATTTTTCAAATTTGTAACAGAAAAAGCCTGTAACTTCTCCGAAGAAAGCTACAGGCCACAACGTTTTCGGGGTTGATGCGCACATAACCATACCGAGAAAGTTTTAATTTATTATATTATATCATACGTTTGTGACTTTTTCTACCCTTTTTCTAAAGCATAATAACTACAGAATAGTGATACATGGATTTATGAACGACAATAAAAGACGTCGCATCCTTTGGTAGTGCGACGTCCTTTTTGCTATAAATCGACTTTTATTTTTGTTCTCCGTGCAATATCCAATCCGCATCATAGCCAAACTCCATACCAATAAGCTTAGCAAGCATTGGTGAGATGGTTTTGTTTTGATTTGTACCGGGACGGCTGTTGCTTGTTAGGATATAAAGGTAGTTTTCGGATATACCAACACGGTTTGCAAATTCACGCTTGGTGAAATTCTTCTCCTTAATGATTTGATTCAACCTATCCGACAATGACATTTGCCTTATCTCCGTTCTTTTTCATGTCCGACTTGATTGCCCTATAAACCTCGAGAAGCTGTTTTCGCGAGGAAACACCCAATTTGCTGTAAAGATTCTTATTGTGGAATTTCAAGGTGTTTTCCCTGATATTGAGTTCAATCATAATATCTTTCGTGGACGTTCCACTCAGATAAGCTTCGTAGATCTGTCGTTCTTGTGAAGTCAGAGTGCCCAAGCCTTGCGCAAAGTATTCCATCATTTCAGCCGATACGACGCGATCGGCGCGAGAATTATCAGTACTCGTTGCGCGCAGAGTCTCTTCCTTTTGCCGCACGAGCTCACGGAGCCGCTGATTTTCGTTCATAACCATATGGACGCCGCAAAGGAAAAGCTCGGTAATGATGTAGGATACGGAGAGAAACTCAAAATCAATGCTGGAAATTTGCTCAATAAACCATACGCCAATATTTACGAACACTGCCATTGCGATGATAACAGCGTGAGCAGTAGAATCAAAAGTCTTCTTAATGGATGCACGGATAATAACCGCAATCATTGCGGAGAAATATCCAAGCAGATACACAAGGTACAGAGGATGAAGCGGCCCGTAAACCTTAACGAGAGTGGAAACTCCATTGATAATTTCAAATGAAACCTCTTTGTAGTAGATCGATAAAATGCCGGGGCTTGCCGCAATCAGAAATACTGCGACAGCCAAAGAGAATAGGGAGATCGGTACCCATCTTTTTGTTCTTGTATTGGTGATGTTCAGAATGATCATTAACATAGCAAGGGGCAGAAACACGGAACCAAGATAGGAGACACGGTTTGCCCACAGCGCCATTTCCAAACCGGAGGACACAGACAAGACGGTATATCCGATGTTCACGACTAAAACAGACGAAAACAGCAAAACAAACCATTGCCTCTTTTTGCGTACCAAAAACAGACAGCCAATCAGAAGCAACGCAGAAAGAACGGCAGCGCCCCCATAGATGATGGACCGGCTTGCCGCCTCATCACCGACGGAACTGCACCCCGAAAGTCCCGATGTAATACCTATCAAGGAAAGGATCCCCAATAATCTCTTTTTCATAAATTCTCTCCATCGACCGCTATGTGTTATCTTTTTATAGCGGTCATCCCACACTTTTCCCCACACTTTTTGAAAATAAATTTGCAAAACCCACACTTTTCAGATCAAAGGTGTGGCGACATTTATGGGGAAAATCTGTAAAATTATAGTTGCAGGGTATCGAATAAAGTATAAAACCTGCAAAAATATTATACCACAAAAGTTTGATTCAGTCAAGACTGCCCGTATATGTTGGCAGAGGAGCTGCAAAAAATTTGCAATTACTTTTACAGGTCAGACGGAAAGGAGAGATGGAAATGCCCGAAAACAGAACGGCCAAACACAAAGTTGTAACAGACGGCGGCGGTTATCGGTTCATCTTCTATTGCGATGTGTCCGATGCTCACGTCTGCACCACAAGCCAAATCTACCAAGGGGATTCCGAGGAAGAGGCTTTACTTGCCGCCTGGCAGGCAGAGGGACGTGAGCATTTTAACAGGTGCCGCAAATGCGGCAAATGGGTCATTGATGCCGTGTACAATGCGGAGGTGCTGGAGTGCGTGGAATGCGCCCCTTACGAAGCAGAACCGAAATATTGTAAGAATTGCGGTGCGAAAATCGAGGATCCCGTGAAGAGCTGTCCATCCTGTGGCAAGAAACTGATCTATGAAGGGAGTGCAGTAAGTAATGACGCAAAAGGTTCGGTTTAGAAATCTGGAACGCTTTGGCTTTGGGCCAAACGTGATGAAAAAGCTGCGTGTCTGCCCACGGTGCGGTCAAATGGTGAAATCGAGAGCAGACATTTGTCCCGATTGCGGTGAAAGGCTGCCAAGGGAAACGCTCTTTGATCGCTACAAACGAAAGCATCTGAGTTGCCCCGATTGCGATACGGTGTTGACTTCCGACGCGCTGTATTGCCCGAATTGCGGCAGGATAGTTACAAAAAAAGGAGAGAAAATGCTATGAAAAAGTTAATATCCATTATTTTAAGCCTTATGTTTGTGCTTTGTCTTCTTCCGTTGCAAGTCTTCGCAGCACCTATTACTAAGGTGGAGGTTACCGGAATAGATACGCCCGTAGTGGGCGAATCGCCGGACATGAATGCCGCGGCAGGAAACGGCTATTACAACCTTGCCAACAGGATCCAATGGAAAGAGTATAACGAAAACAAAATCTATCAGCGAGATCTTACGGCAAGCGACACCTTCCGTGCGGGTTATTATTATGCGGTCTTTGTAACAGTATTTACGGACTCCGATATACCTTTTACATCAGAAACCACCGGAACGATCAACGGTAAGTCTGCACAAATGCAGGGACCGCAGGACAACGGCTGTTCCATTGTGCTGATATATAACTTTGCCGAGATTCTGAAAGAGCCTGTAAAGGAGCTTGATCTTACAATCCCTGCCCCCGTTGACGGTGAGAAGCCCGACTACACCAAGCTGGATGGCAACAGTTATTACAGCGATAACGGACTGCACGGAACGAGTACGCGAATCTATAAAAACGGTATTGCATGGTATAAATCAGAATCTTCCTATTTTTCTCCCGGAACGGCGGAAACCTTTATCGGGGGCAAAAGCTATACCGTTAAGATCAATCTGC
>JAZOPW010000363.1:0-2368 GCA_045655785.1 Eubacteriales bacterium | reverse complement strand
ATGGACCGTCTCGACCGTTGGACCGCTCCGATTTTCATTCTTTTCTTCGTGCTCAGCGGTGCCGAGCTGGAGCTTTCGGTGTTTACCGATTGGGCGATCGTTCTGATCGGTGTTGTCTACATTCTGGCACGCTCCGCAGGTAAATACGTCGGTGCTTACTCCAGCGCAAAATGGACCAAGTGCAGTCCCAACATCGTCAAATATCTCGGCATCACACTTTTGCCGCAGGCAGGTGTGGCACTCGGTATGGCAATCAAGGCACAGGCACTCTCCGACGGTGGCGCGATCGTTGCGCAGATCACACTCTTTGCCGTGCTGATTTACGAATTGGTCGGTCCCTCTCTTACCAAAATGTCATTGTTGAAGGCAGGCGAGATCAAGCCCGATGGCAAGACCAGCGCACGCACTCCCGACGCAGACGAAGGCTCCAAGACCCAAGCCGCTGTCAAGGAACTCAAAAAATAATCGCATATTCCAATCAAAATGACCGCGTACAGCTGCTGTCCCGAACGGACAAGGCTGTGCGCGGTCTTTCTGATTAAGGCTTCGGAGGCTGATTCTGCCGCTTCCGCAAGTGAAGCCAATTGAAAAAGCCATACAGGTCATTGCAAAGAAACATGACAAAGCAGGCAACCATGGAAAGATAAGAAAGCTCCCCCACTGTGGCAATGCACCACAGCACGATCAGCACCAAATCGTTCGCCGCATACGCCAACGCATAATACGGACTTCTCCGAAACAGCAGGTACGAAGCCAAAAAGCTGGTGGTCACCGAAAGTGTGCTGACCCCGAGCTGTGCATTCCCAAGCCACAACAGGATCCAATAAAAGAGAAAGGTCACAACACCCGACAAAGCAACCGTCCAAACGATCTCTTTGCCCGAAAGATGCGCCATCCTGACCTCGGAATGATCCTTACCGTATGGGTGGCGAAGCCAGGAAAAGACCGAAAAGGCGGCGATCGGCGCGCTCATACACAGATACGTGATCATTTCTCCGTAGTAATGCAGATCCCATGACACAACAGCATATAATACGCTAAAGACCACGGTCAAAATCTGTCCCGTGACGTCACCCTTGGCAACAAAGATCAATGCCGTCACTCCAAGGAGCGAGGCGATCAAGGACAGGACACCGTCTCCACCCCCAATCAGAAAGGACGCCGTGACCACAGCAAGTGAAAGGATCCAGAGTCCCCACTCAAATCGAGTCAAGAAACGGAACGGATTGTAAAGCTTCATCAAAAACGCACCTCCAAACAAAAAGCACCCGCAACACGTCTTCAAAGGCCTAACGACGCGTTGAGAGTGCATAAGCACTGCTACCCGGTGGCAGCTGATTTCTCTTTTATTATACCACAACAAAAGCTGTTTTTCAATAGGAAACACATAGAAAATCAAAAAAAGCACAAACTATCCACAAATATAATTTGGGAGAGAAGCTATGAAATTCGCTTTTTTTGACACAAAATCCTATGACCTCCCCGCCTTTCGGGAATACGGTGAGCGTTTCGGCGTAACGTTCAAATACTTTGAGACCAAGCTGAACGAGGACACAGTGGAATTGGCTCGCGGCTATGACGGTGTTTGTGTGTTCGTCAATGACACGGTGGACGCCGCCGTGATCGAGCGTCTGCACGCCTACGGGGTGCGCGTCATCGCCTTACGTTGCGCGGGCTTCAACAACGTCGATCTGTCCGCCGCCGCAGGAAAGCTACACGTTCTGCGCGTTCCCGCCTACTCACCTTACGCCGTTGCCGAACACGCCATGGCAATGCTTCTCTGCTCGGTGCGCCGCATTCACAAGGCATACGTCCGAACCAAGGGCTTCAATTTCAGTCTGCATGACCTCACGGGCTTTGATCTGCACGGAAAGACCGTGGGCGTCATCGGCACTGGAAAGATCGGACGCGTATTCGTCAACATCTGCCGAGGGTTCGGGATGAACATCATTGCCTACGACAAGTACCCCATCGAGGATTCCTCCATCCATTATCTTCCGCTCCGTGAACTGCTTCGGGAAAGCGACATCATTTCACTTCACTGCCCTCTGACCGAAGAAACCTACCACATGATCGATTCCGACGGGATTGCACAAATGAAAAAGGGGGTTGTCATCATCAACACCTCACGCGGTGCGCTGATCGACGCCGAGGCATTGCTTGCGGGAATCAAGTCGCGTCGGATCGGAGCCGCCTGTCTTGACGTGTACGAGGAGGAATCCGACATTTTCTTTGAGGATTACTCGGGACACATCATAGAGGATGACACGCTCGCGCGGCTGATCACCATGCCAAACGTCATTGTCACGTCGCATCAGGCATTTTTGACCGAGGAGGCACTTTCCAATATTGCCGAAACAACGGTGAA
>JAZOPW010000362.1:0-3035 GCA_045655785.1 Eubacteriales bacterium | reverse complement strand
AAACGACGCCAATTCAAAAAATACCGTACGCGACTACTGTATAATCACTCTGTTCCTCAATTGCGGAATGCGTCTTTCCGAGCTCGCAGGAATCCGACTGGGAGACATAGATTCCGAGCTTCGCTCCGTGAGGATAACAGGAAAAGGAAGCAAGCAAAGAATCGTTTATTTCAACCAGGCGTGTCAAGCAGCACTTGCGGATTATTTGAAGATCAGACTCACCGAAGAGCTTTTAAAACTCGACATAAAGCATCTGTTTCTCAGCGGCAGAGGCAGAAACTCGCCAATCAGCGTTAAAACCATCGAATGGATGGTCACAAAATATCTTGCTCTTGCGGGACTGGAAAATCGCGGATATTCCGTTCACAAGCTGCGTCACACCGCCGCGACTCTCATGTATCAGTCGGGCAACGTAGACGTCCGCACAATAAAAGACATTCTCGGCCACGAGCAGCTGAATACAACGCAAATTTACACACACGTCAGCAATAAAAACATGGAGGACGCAATGGCGTGCAATCCCCTGGCAAACATCACGCCAAAAGACGACGAATAAAAACAGCCGTGCAAACGCACGGCTGTTTTTATTTATCACACGGCAGATTTCGCCGCAAAAAGTATATATTAAACGGAATGGAAACAAAAAAGGTCAACAGATCCGCCGCCGGCTGTGTCATAAGGATCCCGTCCAATTCAAAGAACAGTGGAAGAATGAAAATAAGAGGAACAAAGAATATTCCCTGCCTCAGCGACGCAAGAACAGTGGCACCCTTGACAAATCCAAGGCATTGATAAAGCTGGTTTACATACGTTGAATATCCAAGGAACGGAAGCGCCGCGCTGATAAACAGCAGCATACGCACCGCGATCCTGACGGTTTCCCGCGTTTCAGGACGGAAGATCTCAACAAGTTGCTCCGAAAAGAATACAAGAACAAGAGATGCAACAACCGAAACCGCCGTTCCGAGAGCGGTCGCCACCCAAAAGGCTTTTTTGACACGGTCGTTCTTTTTGGCGCCGAAGTTATATCCCGCAACAGGCTGGAAGCCGTGACCGATTCCAAGAACAAAGCTTCGAAGGAGCATATAAAGCTTGTTTGCAATACCCACAGCCGCGATTGCCGCGTCGCCGAATGGCTTGACTTGTACGTTAAGAAGCGTAGTCGCAAGGCTGCTGAGTCCCTGTCTGAACACGGTAGGAAGTCCAGTTCTGATTATTATCCAATAATCTCGGATCTTAAAGCTGACGTTCTTCAAGGAAAGCTTTACAATACTTTTTCCCGATACGTAAACAGACATCAATATACAGAAGCTGATAAACTGGCTGAGAACGGTAGCGAGCGCCGCGCCGGAAACACCCATATCAAATGTAAAAATAAAGATTGGATCAAGAAAAATGTTCAGGACGCCGCCGGCCGTCAAACCGATCATCGAGAAGGTTGCCTTTCCCTCGGCTCTCATTATATTGTTAAGAACAAATGACGAACACATAATAGGTGCGCCGAGCAGCACTATAAATGCGTAATCAACCGCATACGGTAAAATGGTTTTTGTTGAGCCGAAAACACGTAGAAGGCCGGGAAGATTTATCATACCGCCTCCGGTGAGCAAAAGCCCCATGAATATTGCCGCAAAAACCGCAGACGAAGCGTATTTGTTGGCTTCTTTTTCGTCCTTTTCTCCCAATCTCATAGAAACAAGACTTCCACCGCCCATGGCAAGACCGAAGCCGATTGCCTGAAGTATAGATTGCAGAGCATATACGATGGAAACCGCGCCGATGGCGCTATCTCCCAAGCTCGTAACGAAGAACGTATCTGCCATATTATATATTGAAGTGATCATCTGACTCAAAATAGTGGGTAAAGAAAGCTTTACGACCAGCTTCGTGACAGATTCCTCGGTCATTCTTTTATATTCAGCCTCGGAATTGAGGGTTCTTTGCAATTTTATCGCCTCCGAAAATACATGAAATCCACGGTAAATTTTATCACGCGTTCGGTTATATGTCAACCGTTTTTACGATATTCAACGGGAGATATCCCGCGTTTTTTTCTGAACGCCGTACTGAAAGCTGCGGGGTTGGAATAACCGCATCTCTCCGAAATTTCCGAAACGGCAAGTTCGCTTCCTAACAGAAGCTTTTCTGCCTCACGAATGCGTGTCTCGGTCAAATATTCACGAATAGACATCCCCGTAAGCTCGCTGAAAATATGTTCAAGATAGAAATGGCTGTATTTAAGCTCGTCACTGATGGATTTCAGCGTAATCTTCGCCCCAAGATTTCTTGAAATAAACCTCATCACCTGACGAACGATGTGTGCTTTTTTATCCGAGGATTCGTCGCTCAACGATTCTTTTGCTATGTGATCGCGAGAAAGAAGCGCCATTATCTCAAGGCAGCAAGAAAGAACAATTTTCTTATAATAAGGCTTTTTCTCGGCAAATTCTGCAGATATTTTATCGAACAAGGAGTAAATCGTGTGATCACGGAACAAATTTTCATAAGATATTTCACAGGGATCAAATCCCCACTCGGTACAAACTCCGTAATTGATTATCAGACAATCGTAGGTGCATTTCCCTTCAGCCATGCTTACTCGGTGGAGATTGTTTGAGCCTATAACCGCAATCTCGCCCTTCGATGCCTTTATCACATCGGAATTTATATGCACGTTTCCCGTTCCGTCAACCATACGGAGAATCTCGATGCCCTCATGCCAATTGGCGGCACCGCTTCCAATAATATCACCTCGAGAAATTGTTGCCGGAATAAGCGGACTTCCTTTGGCATAAACCGTATTTTGATGGAATTTTATCGGAAATTTTATATCCGAATAAGCGTGGCGCTCATACATCGATCTTCTCCTCCGAGAATGGAATTTTATAATATTTTAACACATTTCCTCGCAAAATGCAAGAATAAAAGCAAGATTACAAAAGAACAACACAAGAAAACAGACTTGACGGAAAAATAATGCCGGAGTATAATTTAAGCAGAAAGAGAAAGGAGCTTCCATTATGAGAATAGGAAAT
>JAZOPW010000361.1:0-2563 GCA_045655785.1 Eubacteriales bacterium | reverse complement strand
TTGATGACCCATGCGTCGGGGCAGAAATCGCGGATGGCACGGGCGATCTCGCGGATCATGGGGACGGTGCGCATGGTGCGGAAGAAGCCACCGGGACCTGTGGTGTCGCCTACCGACTGATAGATGCCGTACGTTTCGCAGGCGTGAACGTCTGCTTCCATTTCATCGAAGGTGGCGGGAAGGATCGAGATGATGACGAAATCGGCACCTGTCAGCGCCTCGCCAATGGTTTTGACTGCCTTGTAGGTCCAGCCCGAATTTTCGATCTTGTTTCCGATCAATTTGTTGTTGTACGCTGCGGGGAAGTCGATGTCGTAGAGCGCGACGCTTCCCGAAAGCTCCTTGGCTTTGGTCAGATCGTTCATCAGCGTCCAAGCCCAGCCACGGGAGCCACCGCCGATATAGGCGATCTTCAGATCGCTCACCCGATTTTCTTGATAAATCATGCTGTTATCTCCTTGATGATTGCTTTTTCTAAATTATACCACAAAAAAGATCAAGCTTCTGTAAATATGTTGCCTGTTTTAGTGTTTTCTTGTAAAATATTGCTCTTATTTTTTCAAAAGGCATTGCTTTTTGAAAAAGATTGGTTTATAATGATGGCAAAGGAATGAGGAGAGGAGGAAAACGAATCTCATGCAAACCAAGATGATTGCGGGAAACGAGGAGTTTTCCATCAAGAAGGACGTATACAAAACGCCCATGGCAGCCATGCATTATCACGTTGCCTTTGAGATTTATTATCTGGTACACGGCGAACGGGAGTATTTCATAGAGGATCGCTTTTTGCGGATGGGGAACGGAGATTTTCTCATCATTCCTCCCGGGCTTCTTCACCGCACGGCGGGAAAGGGAGCCGACCGTGTGCTGATCCATTTTTCCGAGAGCTTTCTGCTTCGTTACTTTACCAAGGAAGCGTTGGAGCTTTTGGGCATTGGAGAAAAGCCCTTTGCTTTTCATCCGCAAAAGGAGGACGCGCCCTTTTTTGAGAGCGTGATCTCCGAGCTGTTAAAGTGCTCCGACGAGGAGAGGTGCGTATTCTATTTGTTTGAGCTATTGTTTCGAATGCGTTTTTCCCGCAATGAGTACACCGAGCAGAAATGCTCGGATCAGCGGATCGGTGAGATCGTGCAGTACATCAACGAACATTACGGCAGGATCACCACCATCGAGCAGATTGCCGAAAAATTCTATCTGTCCAAGTTCTATCTTTGCCGTTTGTTTGCCAAGGAGCTGGGCGTGTCCTTGATCTCCTATTTGAACATGATCAAGATCCGAGCCGCCTGTGCCATGCTGGAGGCAAACAAGATGAGCTTGACCGAGATCGCCGCGTGCTGCGGCTTCAATTCCGCCTCTTATTTTTGTAAGGTCTTCAAGAAGGAGGTTGGGGTGTCTCCCAAGACCTACCGCGCCGAGTCGCTGGAGAACGGCTCGGGACTGCACATGCAGGAATGAAGATCAAAAAAACCGCCGTGAAAGCGCAGAGGATTCACGGCGGATTTTTTATGGAAGCACCTCAGCGGGAGGGGCTTTTACGATCTGATAATCGGCGATCATACGGAGCTCAATCTCGGATCGCAGATCGGCTTGCGCGTCGGTAATCATCAAACGCATATCGTATTGGGTCAGAAAATAATCGGCACCTCCCAAGAGATCAACCACGGTAGGAAGACTGCCGTCATCTCCCGTTTTTATCGAGGTAACGTCCAGAACGCAGAAATCGCAGACCTCCAAAAGCGTGGAAAGAAGCTCCCATCCGCTCTCGCGCTGTGCGATGGAAAGGGGGATCGCAACGCCCAGAGGCGTCTCTCCCAGCGCCGTCTTGACCGACTTGACGTAGGAAAGAATATCGGTGATCGAAACGCTTTCAAAGGGGATGGATGCCAGAATCACGTCACGGGCGCCGCCGCGGACAAATTCCCGAAGCAGAGCCCCCTCGGCGGCGGTTGCCGAGAAGCGAAGATTCTCGGTGTCATAACGAAACGCTTGCGGATAGAAAACACCGCTGACGTAGACGGTATAACGGGAAAGCGCGTCCATGGATTCGGTCAAGGAGACGTTTTGGTTTCCCATAAGTCCCAGATAGTCCGAGACCTCGGAGGTATAGGCAAGGGCTCCGTCGGGTTGATTGATGGAGATCGATACGGCAGGAAGCTCCAAGACCTTTGAAGGGTCGTCTCCAAGCACAAAGGGATAGGCGTTGACGTTGGGAACGTTGGTTTTGTGAAGCACCTCGGCGGGCTCCTCCTCGGGGGTCCCCTCTGTCAGCCGCGCGTAGGTTTCATCATCCAGCCAAAGGGTTAGGAGATTGCCCACAAGAACCGTCAAAAGAATCACGGCGGCAGCTGCGATGCCGGCAATGGCAAGGGGAGAGAGGGCTCCCGCGCGCCGTGCCTGACGGCGATATCTTCTTCTCACGTTCGGGGTTCTCCTTTCTTGAATTTTTGGTCAAAGGGAATCAGTCGGGCTTTTTGATCTCCAACAGATCAATGCTTTTTCCGTAATCGTTGAGCGAAATGGAAATGTCGGATCTGTGGCGGTCGATCTCCTCTTGCACCTTTGC